>JADGBN010000149.1 GCA_015231435.1 Gammaproteobacteria bacterium | reverse complement strand
CTCGGTAGTGAATGCGAAACCAGAGGCTCTCCTCCGTATCATCAGGCCCTAACACGATATGACTGACTCGTTCAGCACCCAGATGACGCTGAAGCCAGCGACTCAGGAAGGCCCGAAGTAACTCGTCATGATGTAACCATAGGGTGAGCTTGATGGGGTTAGCGACAAAGAGTGCCGCAACACCGGGTTCGAGTAGATGGGATTGTGGCTCTTCGTACCATTCAATGGCGGGGAGGGTGCATTGGGAGGTATAGGCGAACGCTTCTTGCGGGTTTAGGGTTAGCATGGGATTGCTCCTTGTGGGTATGCCTTTTTACGGGCGAAAAAAAGCCCACGGTGAGGTGGGCTTGGGGTAACTAGGTGTTTGTCTTAGTGTATTATGAGGGGATGCTTAAGGGTTTCCAGTCATTAACGGAATCCATTGATACCAACAGTTCCCGAGGACGGCATATTTTCCACTTATTTGGTGCTCTTGCTGAATTTGAGCGCAATTTGATAGCAGATCGAACCAAGGCAGGTTTAGCCGCTGCCAGAGCAAGAGGGCGCAAAGGTGGCCGTAAACAGAAAATGAGCAAGGGTGATATTAAGAAGGCCGCAGCAATGTTACAAAATCCTGACATAACTAAAACCGAAGTGGCTGAACATTTTGCTGTTTCCAGAGTGACTCTGAACGCTTCTCTGAAAAGGGAAGGTTACCCCTTAAATCTTTGCTTGGGTCAGTAATCGCAGGGATGAATTTGCGACCAACCAATAAGCAGGAGAAGGCGACTACATAATGACAAGCAAGGTACAACTCTCCGAGCGCGACATCTGCACCCAATTTATCACCCCTGCTTTGTTGCAGGCTGGGTGGGATATCGCCAAACAGGTACGCGAAGAGGTCAGTTTTACCGATGGGCGCATCTTCGTAAAGGGCAACCTGTCGGTACGCGGCAAACGCAAACGCGCCGACTATATCCTCTACTACAAACCCAATATCCCCGTTGCGGTCATTGAAGCCAAAGACAATAACCACTCGGTGAAAGCCGGAATCCAGCAGGGACTCGATTACGCCACTATTCTTGATATTCCGCTGGTATTCAGCAGTAACGGTGATGCTTTCCATGAACATGATCGCAGCGTCAGTCACGGTCAAATTGAGCGTGAAATTCCGTTAGAACAATTTCCCACCCCGGAAGAGCTTTGGCAGCGTTACAAACGCTACAAGGGCATAGAGAGCGAGGAGGCCGAGCGCATTAGCGCACAGGACTACTTTTTTGATGGTAGTGGCCGCAGCCCGCGTTACTATCAACAAATCGCCATCAACCGCACTGTCGAAGCCATTGCCAAAGGGCAGCAGCGCATCTTGCTGACCATGGCCACCGGCACCGGCAAAACCTACACCGCCTTTCAGATCGTTCACCGCCTCTGGAAAGCCCGCGCCAAAAAGCGGATTCTGTTTTTAGCCGACCGCAATGCCCTGATCGACCAGACCAAGCGCGGCGATTTTCGTCATTTTAAAGACAAAATGACGGTGATTCGCAAAAAAGAGATCGATAAATCCTATGAGATCTATCTGGCAATCTATCAGGGAATCACCAACTACGATGAAAATAGCGATGCTTACCGTCAGTTTAGCCCCGACTTTTTTGATCTGATTATTATCGACGAGTGCCATCGTGGTAGCGCCTCGGAAGATAGTGCCTGGCGGGCGATCCTCGACTATTTTCACAACGCCACCCATATCGGCCTGACCGCTACGCCCAAAGAGAGCTCAACCATCTCCAGCAGTGAATACTTTGGCGATCCGATCTACACCTACTCACTCAAACAGGGGATTGCCGATGGCTTTCTGGCCCCCTATAAAGTGGTTCGAGTGGGCCTGAATGTCGATCTGGAAGGTTGGCGACCCGAAGCCGGTAAAACCGACACAAGCGGTCAACTGGTCGAAGATCGGCTCTATAACCGCAAAGACTACGATAAAAACCTGATTATTGATGAGCGTACCCAAATTGTTGCCAACAAAATCAGCGAATTTCTCAAAAAAACAGACCGTTTTGCCAAAACCATCGTCTTTTGTGTCGATATCGACCATGCCGAACGGATGCGCTCGGCCTTAGCCAACGCCAACAGCGATCTGGTGCAACAGAACGCCAAATATGTGATGCAAATTACCGGCGATAACGATGAAGGCAAGCGCGAGCTGGACAACTTTATCAACCCCGAAGAACGATACCCGGTCATTGCCACCACATCCAAACTGATGACCACCGGCATCGATGCCCAGACCTGTAAACTGATTGTGCTGGATAGCAATATCGGTTCCATGACCGAGTTTAAGCAGATTATTGGCCGGGGAACCCGCATAAACGAACTTTTTGGCAAGAGCTTCTTCACCATCCTCGACTTTCGCAATGTCACCGATCTGTTTGCCGATCCCGATTTTGATGGTGAACCGGTACGGGTGAAAGAGTTAAAGCAGGATGATGAGTTTGACGATCCTGCCGATGAAGAAGATAACGGCACTCCTATTATCGATGAGGATGGCGAAGCGATCACCTTTGACTCGCCAGCCCCCGATGAACCAACGCTTATCGGTGGTGGTGACATCATCAGCGAACCCCGCGCCAAATACTATGTCAATGGCGTCAATGTGGCGGTACTCAACGAGCGGATTCAATACCTTGATGGCAACGGCAAACTGATTACCGGTAGTCTCAAAGACTACACCCGCCAAAAAGTACGCGAGCAGTACCAGTCGCTCGATGACTTTCTCAATCGCTGGAACAGTGGCGACAAAAAGCAGGCGATTATTGATGAACTAACCGAGCAAGGCATCGTGCTGGAGAATCTGAAAGAGGCCATTGGCAAAGAGATGGATCTGTTTGACCTCATCTGCCATACCGCCTTTGATCAGTCGCCACTGACTCGCGCCGAACGCGCCAATCGGGTCAAAAAGCGGGATGCCTTCAGCCAATATGGCGAACAGGCACGGCAAGTGATTGATGCGCTGCTCGATAAATACGCCGATGAGGGGATAGAGAACATCGAAGATATTAAAATCCTCAAAATCAACCCCTTTAACCAGATCGGCACTCCGACCGAAATCATCCGCCTCTTTGGTGGCAAACAGAACTACCTTAACGCGATTACCACCCTTGAACAGCAGATCTACCAAACCGCATAAAAGCAGGAGCCATTCATGATAGCCCTCTCCCCCGAAAAGATGACCACCGCCGAAAAACTTCAGGCGATGGAACTACTCTGGAGTGATCTGTGTAGCCATAGTCAACTCACGACACCCGACTGGCACCAAACCGTGTTGGAAAAACGCCACCAACAAAGAGAAAACGGTACACAGCAGCCGATGGCATGGTCAGAGGCTAAAGAGGCGATTCGCCAGCGCACCCGATGAAAATAGCGATTCTTCCAGCCGCCAATGAAGATTTAATCAACGGCTACCACTTCTACGAACAACAGCAGAGCGGCGTGGGAGACTATTTTCTCGATAGCCTGTTTGCCGACATCGACTCGTTAATTATCTACCACGGTGTGCATAGTCTGCTCTTTAACCGATACTACCGAATGTTGGCCAAACGGTTTCCATTTGCTATCTACTACACCATTGAGGATGAGACTATCGTGATTTACGCCGTATTGGATAACCGCCGTGATCCGGCATGGATAGAAGGTAGGCTTGAACCATGAGCAACATCAGCAGCATTGTCAAATCAGCGCGTAACATCATGCGCCAGGATACCGGCACCGGCAGCGATGAACTCCGCATCCTGCAACTGGGGTGGATGCTGTTTCTGAAAATTATCAGCGACAAGGATGAGGAGCTGGAGCTGCTGGACGATGACTATATTTCACCGATTCCACCAGAGCTGCGTTGGCAGGCGTGGGCAGCCGATGATGAGGGGATAACCGGTGATGAACTGATTAGCTTTGTCAACGACCAACTCTTTCCCACCCTTGCTAATCTCGACCTCTCCACCGGAAACCGCCGCGCCCTACTGATTCATGAAGTCTTTGCCGATAACTACAACTACATGAAAAAGGGTGTTCATCTGCGCCAGGTGATTAACAAGCTTAACGAAATCGACTTTAACGACAGCAAAGACCTCCACCTTTTCGGCCAGATTTACGAAACCTTTTTGAGTGAACTGCAAAGCGCCGGAACGCTGGGCGAATTTTACACCCCTCGCGCCGTCACCCAACTGATGACCGAGATGGTCAATCCGCAGCAGGGCGAAACGCTACTCGACCCCGCTTGCGGTACCGGCGGCTTTCTCACCGCAGCGATTGAGCATCTCAAGCAGAGCACCACCTCCGGCGAACAGCACGAAGCGATTGGCCACCATGTACGCGGCTGGGAGTACAAACCGCTCCCCTATATGCTCGCCAACACCAACCTGATTCTGCACGACATCACCACCCCCAATATTCTCTACAGCGACTCACTGGAGCGGTCACTAAGCGAATACAGCCATGCCGATCGGGTCGATATTATCCTCGCCAATCCCCCCTTTGGTGGCGTCGTCTCCAACAACAACGAAAACAACTTCCCGCAGAGATACCGCACCAAAGAGTCTGCCGATCTGTTTCTGATTTTAATGATCCATCTGCTCAAACCCGGTGGCAGAGCGGCAATTGTGTTGCCTGATGGCTCCCTTACCGGCGATGGTGTGAAGCAACGCATCCGCCAAAAACTACTCGATGATTGCAACCTGCACACCATTGTGCGCCTGCCCAATTCGGTATTTCAGCCCTACGCCTCGGTGGCGACCAATCTGCTCTTCTTTACCAAAGGCGAACCGACCCAAACTATCTGGTACTACGAACATCAACTGCCCGAAGGTTACAAAGCCTACTCCAAAACCAAGCCGATTCAGGTGGGTGAATTTGCCAACCTGAAAGCGTGGTGGCATGATAGAAGTGCCAACGAACAGGCGTGGCAGGTTGATAGAACCACACTGGAGACCAACGTCTATAATCTTGATATTAAAAACCCGCATCGATCGCAGGTGGAGCGCCAACTGAGCAGTGGCGAACTGCTGCAACGGCTGCACCACTCGTTTGCCAAAAGTGATGCGTTATTGAAACAGCTACAGCAGGAGTTGCGGTGATGAATGTTGAACAGGTATTACCGATGGTGCAACAGCTTCGCCACCATGAAAAACTGGAATTGGTGCATCGGTTAATCAACTTAATTGATGAAGAGAGTCAGCAATCCGAACAGGTAGTGGCTAATCCTGACAAAGAGCCCAATGGCGCTAAAATTGCCAAATTGATGGCTGAAATTGCCGCACGGGGTACAGCCTTTCAGGACATTGATGATCCGGTTGCATGGCAACGGGAAATACGCAAGGATCGACCGCTACCGGGAAGAGAGTAATCGTGTTACTCGATAGCAATATCTTTATCTACGCGATTCAACCGCAATTTGAATCATTGCGGCAGTGGTGTCTGCAACAATCGCTACATGCTTCAAATATCTCGCGTCTGGAGGTGTTGGGCTATTACAAACTCAATCAAGCCGATAAACGCGATCTGACTCGTCTGTTTGAGATGACCACACTCTATCCGGTCACCAATGCGATTGTTGAATGTGCCATCGAACTCCGTCAGCAACGCAAAATGTCGTTGGGTGATGCCGTGATTGCGGCAACTGCGCTGGAATATCAGCAAACACTGGTGACCCGTAATCTGGAGGATTTTGTGTTGGTTGAGGGTTTGGAGGTGGTGAACCCGATGGAGGTGGAACAATAAATGTTAAATTGGACAACAGCAAAAGTAGGTGATTTTCTGTTTGAGCGAGAGGGACGCTATAAGCCAGACATGCCAGAAGTGGTGAATTTGCCGCGCATCGATAAAATCGACTTTTCTGGCAACTTCCACATCGCTAACAAACCCAGTAAAACCGATATGATCATCATTAAGCCGGGTGATCTGGTCATTTCGGGCATCAATGTTGCCAAAGGTGCTTTGGGTATCTATCAGGGCGATGAAGATGTTACTGCAACCATTCACTACTCATCCTATACCTTTGACGAGAGCAAAATCAGCGTTGAATATTTTAAGCGATT
>JADGBN010000148.1 GCA_015231435.1 Gammaproteobacteria bacterium | reverse complement strand
GAGAGGGTTTTGACACTTTTCTTAAGGCGTGTCGTGCAACTTTTCGCCAGGTCAGCAGTCGTAAGCCCGATGCCTCCCGCGACCGCTCGCGGGAGATCTACCTCTTGGCACGCGGTTTTCGTGAATATACCCGTCATCCTTGAAAATGCTGGTTCGTTGCACCAAAGGCAGGCTGCGCACGCCGCAGTCGCTCACCCCAATCACATAGTTAATCTATGCTCATGGGGATTCACGACTTTGCCGCCTTCCATCATTTCCAATGATTTTGGGTATAGGTAGCCGATGCGTTCAGACCTGTGCGTAACGTGCGCCGGCTTTTAGCCAGCGCGTAGTCAGGGCAGTGACCAGCGCCTCCGAATCATTGGTCAGCAGGGTGGCAGCGGCATGGGGAATGGCAGCAAGCGTCGCAGCATCGCGGTTTAGATCGGCAATACGCAGATTGACGATTCCCGTCTGACGGGTGCCCAGCAGCTCACCGGGGCCACGGATCTCAAGGTCGCGCTGCGCAATATAAAAGCCATCATTACTCTCGCGCATTACCGCCAGGCGTTCGCGGCTGGTGTTGCCCAAAGGCGGTTCATAAAGGAGAATGCAGCTGCTCTGTTTATGACCTCTGCCAACGCGACCGCGTAACTGGTGCAGTTGCGACAGACCGAGACGTTCGGCATTTTCAATAATCATGAGTGACGCATTGGCGACATCAACGCCGACCTCAATCACCGTGGTTGCCACCAACAGCTGAATCTCCCCCTGTTGAAAGCGTTGCATAGTGCTCTCTTTTAGCGCTGTGGCAAGGCGTCCGTGAATTAGACCGATGCCAAGTTCGGGAAGCTCCTCAACAAAGCGCTGCCAGGTCGCCTCCGCCGCCTGACACTGGAGCTTCTCCGACTCACTAATAAGCGGACAGACCCAGTAGGCCTGATGCCCCTCGCGACAGGCGAGGCGTACCCGCGCCAGCACCTCATCACGGCGCTGGTTGCTCATCACCACGGTTTTGATCGGTTGCCGACCTGCGGGAAGCTCATCAATCGTGGAGAGATCAAGATCGGCATAGGCGGTCATCGCGAGGGTGCGGGGAATGGGGGTTGCGGTCATGGTGAGCTGATGTGGCAGATGGCAAACATCCCCTTTTTGCTGTAACAACAGGCGCTGATGTACCCCGAAACGGTGCTGCTCATCAATAATAATGAGCCCAAGGCGGGCAAAATCGACCTGTTGCTGAAAAAGTGCATGGGTACCCACGGCTAACTGGGCGGTGCCCGCAGCTAACGCCTGCAACCGTTGGAGGCGCTCGCTTTTAGGCTGCTGCCCCGCAAGCAGCAGAAGATCAATTCCCAGCGGCGCTAACCAGTGGTAGAGGGTGCGATAGTGCTGCTCGGCAAGAAGTTCGGTCGGTGCCATCAGCGCCACCTGCCAGCCATGGCTGATTGCCTGCAGCGCGGCGAGTGCCGCTACCACGGTTTTGCCGCAGCCGACATCGCCCTGAACCAGCCGTTGCATCGGTTGGCCCAGTTCCAGATCATGCTGAATTTCGGCACTGACGCGCTGTTGTGCGCCGGTTAGTTGAAAGGGTAGGGATCTCAGCAGTTGCTGTCGCAGTGTGGCTGCCGCAGCGGCGGGCAGGGGTGGCGCTTGATGTTGCTGGCGGCTGCGGCGGAGTTGGCGCAGGCTGAGGTGGTGCGCCAGCAGCTCCTCAAATATCAGACGCTGCTGTGCGGGGTGATCGGCGTTCTGAAGTTGTTGTAACGAGATATTAAATGGTGGGTTGTGGAGGAGCGTTAACGCCTCCAGCAGTGGCGGAAAGTGGTGTTGCTCCAGTAGTGCCTGGGGTAACAGATCTGGCAGCAGCGCCAGCTCTTCAACAACCAAAAAAGCCTGAGCGATTAGGGTGCGCAGCCGTTTTTGTGCCAACCCTTCCGTGGTGGGATAGATGGGGGTGAGGCTGCTTTCAACAGGGGTGAGCTGCTCGGTGGCGATCAGTTGATAGTCAGGATGGACTATCTCCAACGCCTGCATGACCCACTTGACCAGACCAAAACAGCGCAGTCGTTTGCCAACGGCTAAATTTTGCTGTTGTGCGGCGTTAAAGTGGAAAAAGCGTAGCCGCAACTGTCCATTCCCTTCGGCGATCTCAATTTGCAGGGTACGCCGCCGCCCAGCGATCAGGCGGTTACTGATGATCTCCCCCTCCACCAGTGCCTCGCTACCCGCCTGGAGGGTCACTATCGGGGTGAGGCGGGTGCGATCTTGATAGCGCAACGGCAGATGAAAGAGCAGATCTTCAATCTGTTCAATCCCTATGCGTTGGAGCTTGTCGGCAACCGCAGCGCCAACCCCCTTTAGTCGGGTGATCTCCACAAAACCGCAGCTAACTGTGCAGTCGTGCTATGGCAGAACCATAATGCCATCCATCTCTACCGCCACGCCAAGGGGCAGGGCAGCGACGCCGACGGCGGCACGGGCGGGATAGGGTTGCTGAAAAAATTCCGCCATGACGTTGTTCACCTGGGGAAAGTCGCCAAGATTAGTAAGATAGACGTTCAGTTTTACTAGATCGTTGAGGTTGCCACCGGCGGCATGGGTGACGGCGGCAAGGTTGGTAAAGACCTGACGGATCTCCGCCTCAATACCGCCACTAACCACACTCATGGTTGTGGGATTGAGTGGTATCTGGCCGGAAAGGTAGACGGTTTTATCGATCTGCACTGCCTGTGAGTAGGTTCCGATGGCACAGGGTGCGTTGTCGCTGTGAATAGTTTGACGGCTCATGATGCTCCTTTTTTGGCGCTGGGGTTAATAATAGATCCGCGTCGCAGGCGCATCACATCTTCAATTTTACGCAGGCGGCGCATAATCTGTGCGAGGTGGCGGCGGTTGGTTACCGAGATGGTGAGTTTAATGGTGGTGCAGCTGCCATCCTGTTCATCAAGATAGATATTATCAATATTGGACCTCTTCTCGGCGATTGCTGCAGCAACCGTGGCAAGAACGCCGGGACGGTTGGCAGCGGCAATGACGAGATCGACCTTAAACTCCCCCTCAACCTGCTCCTCCCAGCCAACAAATATCCACTTTTCCGGATGTTTGCGATACTTCTGAATGTTATTACACTCCTGGGTGTGAATCACAATGCCACGTCCCGCAGAGAGGTAACCAAAGATAGGGTCGCCGGGAATCGGACGGCAGCAGCGAGCGTAGGTGATCACACTACCCTCGCTTCCCTTAATAGAAAAGTGGGGACGGCGATCCGGGGTGCTGGGGAAACTGCGAATTTCGCAGTTGCTCTGCTCGCTATCGTTCAGGGCGGCGGCAATAATCGGGGCAAGACGGTCACCCAAACCAATTTGGCGGTAGAGCTCATCACTGCTGCCGATGTTAATTTCACGCATCAGACAGGTGAGACGATCATGACCGACGGTCTCTATACTGCTGCCTAACTGGTTGAGGGCATTCTCGAGCAGGCGCATTCCCTGATTAAGGGAGTCTTGATGTTGCATCGATTTAAGGTAGTTGCGAATATTGGTACGCGCTTTGGCGGTGGTGACAAAGTTAAGCCAAGAGGGGTTGGGCAGCGCCGTCGGGCTGGTGATCACCTCAATTTTCTGACCGCTTTTTAGCGGGGTGTGCAGTGGTACGCGGGCATGATCGACCTTAATCCCGACACAGTGGTTTCCCAAATGGGTATGTACCGCATAGGCAAAGTCGATGGCGGTAGCACCCTGGGGCAGCGCCATAATATCGCCGCGCGGGGTAAAGACGTAAACCTCATCGGGAAAGAGATCGACCTTGACATTTTCGAGAAACTCCTCGGAGTTGCTGGTCTGACGCTGCATTTCGATAATATCTTTTAGCCACTCGCGGGTGCGGGTGTGGGCAATGCTCTGAGTATTATCGCCATCCTTGTAGCTCCAGTGCGAGGCGATACCGTGTTCGGCGATGCGATCCATCTCATGGGTGCGGATCTGTACCTCAATGGGGAATTCGTAACGGCTCTGCAGGGTGGTGTGTAACGACTGGTAGCCGTTCGCTTTGGGAATGGCGATGTAATCCTTAAACTTGTCAAACTTCGGTTTGTAAAGGTTATGTACCAGCCCCAGGGTGAGGTAGCAGTCGGAGATGGTGTTGACAATAATGCGGCAGCCAATCAGATCCATTACCTGACTGAAGGGGAGATGTTTATCGCGCATCTTTTGGTAAATGCTGTAGAGGTGCTTTTTGCGGCCGGTAATGGCTGCTTCGATGTTGTTACGCTTTAGGTGGTCGATCATCTGCTGGATGATCTCGGCGAGCAGGTCACGGCGTCCGCCACAGATACGTCCGGCTTCAGAGGCGATGGCGCGGTAGCGCATCGGATAACAGGCCTGAAAACCGAGCTCTTCCAGCTCCAGACGAATCGCATTGAGTCCGATGCGTTGGGCAATTGGGGCGTAGATCTCTAGGGTTTCAGTGGCGATACGGCGCTGCTTTTCGGGACGCATGACCGCCAGCGTTCGCATATTGTGCAGCCGATCGGCAAGCTTGATAAAGATAACCCGCATATCCTGTACCATGGCCATCACCATTTTGCGAAAGTTCTCCGCCTGGGCATCGGCATGGGTGATAAATTTAATATTGGTGAGCTTGCTGACCCCGTCAACAAGCTGGGCGACCTGCTCGCCAAAGTCGCTGCTAATAGTCTCTTTGGCGGTGGGGGTATCCTCAATGACATCGTGAAGAATCGCGGCGACAATACTTTCATAGTCAAGTCGCATTTCGCAGAGAATTCTTGCAACCGCAATGGGGTGAAAGATATAAGCTTCACCGCTTTTACGCAGTTGACCTTCGTGTGCTTCAGCTGCAAATAGGTAGGCGCGATAAATCTGGGCGACCTGATGCGGCTCCAGATAGGTGTTCAGATCAGCGCAGAGATCGCTGATAAGATACAACGACGGGTTACTCGTCGAGGGTTTCAGAGACCTCCTGACGTGCCTCCTCTTCACTCACTAGGGAGCGGAAGATCTTCTCAGGATTGGTCTCAACTTTAAGAATGTCACGGGTGACATGCCCTTCAGCAATTTCGCGCAGGGCAACCACAGTGGCTTTGTCATTTTCCCATGGCACCATCGGATCTTTGCCATTGGTGAGCTGACGGGCGCGCTTGGCGGCCACCAGCACCAGCTGAAAGCGGTTATCAACATTAGCAAGACAATCTTCAACGGTAACTCGTGCCATAATTTTTCCTGTATTTATAAAGAGGGGTAAGACAGATAAGGGGCAGCGATTCTAGCAAATATGCGGTTGAGAAAACAGATGAACTTTTGTCACCGGTGAGTACTGGCACGGGAGGCTACTGCAAGGCGAGGCAGAGGTTTCCGACATCGATGGTGTCAGAATTGGTTCGTCGCAGCGGAGCATTCATCGACAAGTCAATGCCCGTGGAGTGGTGTTGGCGCGGCAGGCGCATCCATCTGGTTGATTGAACCACACTAACGATGCCCGATACCGCTGCCAATCAGGCGGCCTACCCCCAGCAAGGCGGTCAGGAGCTGGGGCTGGGCTTTCCGATATGCCGTGTGGTTGGCGTAATCAGTCTAGCGTCAGGTGCGGTGTTGAATGCATCGGTGGGGAAACTCAAAGGCAAGGGGGCGGATGAACAAACGCTGCTCCGCGATGTGGCGGATATGTTTACGGCAGGCGATGTCTGGAGATTCTGCCAGAAGGCCACATCATGCCCAAGGATCAGCGTGGTGTGCGTGATCTGTTGCGCCGACGCATGCTGTTGGTTCATCAGCGTACCCTGCATCACCTGAGCCTGCAAAGCCTGATTGTGCGTCACACCGGCCAGCAGTTTTCAGCCAACCAGATCAAGGGTCTGGAGCAAGACTACCTGAATGAGTTGCTACCCGAACCTATCTGCGTCGGCGGTCAGGTCACCTTGCAGGCCATGCGTTGGTTTGAACAGTCGGTCAAGCTGTTGGAGCATGAGGTAGAGAAACGCCTGCAGATCCGCCAGGACTACTCACTGCTCACCAGTATCCCTGGGGTTGGCAAGATACTCGGCGCCACCATTGCGCTGGAAACCGGCGAGATATACCCGTCATCCTTGAAAATGCTGGTTCGTTGGCTGCAGTCGCTCACCCCAATCACTTAGGTTTACTAAGCTCATGGGGATTCGCGACTTTGCCGCCTTCCATCATTTCCAATGATTTTGGGTAT
>JADGBN010000147.1 GCA_015231435.1 Gammaproteobacteria bacterium | reverse complement strand
AGTTGGCGCGTTTTGCCATCTTCTCTTATCCTGTTACAAAATTAGATCATTATACCGGCATCACTTAAGGCAACCGTTCAGACCCTCATCACTTTTGCCCCCTCTCCCCTCGGGAGGGTTGGGGTGAGGGTAATAAAGCAGGGCGTCTGAACGGTTACCACTTAAGTCAACGACCTAGGCCGCTGCTGTTGCAGAAGCGCCCGACTCTGCAGCGGCTTGTCGCCCAAATAAAAGCTCAGAAGGTAACGTAGCAACTGCTTCGCCTGCGGCAAAACGGTTGCGGCATCCGCCGCTTCATAACGCCCACTGGCAAGCGCCATTAATGTTTTTCCCTGCAGCGCAACCCCGTCACAGTGGGACTCTGCTGCCAGTGGCACGATACCCTGCTGCTGTCGGCAGCAGAATAAGGCGTCCGCCTGCAGCGCCGCACTGCGCTCACCCGGCAGATTAAAATCAATCGCATAGCCGCACTCAGCCAACAGGTCGCGTTCAAAAAGCCGTAACAACCATGCTAACGCCCGGGGTTGTCGTAGTGCCACCATCGTCGCATGGTAGCTGCCAAACAGATCAGAATGTGGCTCATGACGATGCGTCATGCGTAGCAATAGCTCATTCAGATAGAAACCACTAATCAGATGATTACCCACTAGCGGCGCTAAAAATCCCGCCACCTCGACACCATAGAGCAGCGGCAACTCACCGCGCCCGCCCCAACTAAGCAGTAACGGCTGAAAGGGCTGCAACACGCCACCATAACGCGCTTTGCGACCAGCTACAGAACGCACACCCTTGGCTAATACTCTAATACGCCCGTGATGGTGGGTAAAAAAATCGATTAACGCACTACTTTCACGGTAAGGGAGTTGATGTAGCAAAAAAGCCGGCTCAAGGCTAATCCGCTCCTGCGTCAATCCCGATCACCGCCACCATAACCTAAACTCTGCAACATCCGCTCGCTATCAGACCACCCCTCTTTCACCTTCACCCAGAGACGCAGATAGATTTTGGCACCAAACAGGCGCTGCATATCTTTACGAGCTGCGCTTCCTACCGTTTTTAATACTGCCCCGCCTTTGCCGATGACAATCCGTTTCTGGCTTTCGCGCTCTACCCAAATCAGGGCATTAATATGATAGACCCCCTCCTCTTCGGTAAAGGTCTCAATCTCCACAGTGACCGCATAGGGGAGCTCCATCCCCAGCGATCGCATCAGCTTCTCACGGACAATTTCGGCGGCAAGAAAACGCTCGCTGCGATCGGTGAGCGAGTCCGGCGGAAAGATCGCCTCACCCTCAGGAAGCGAGGCGACCAGCGCCTGCTCAACATGGTGGCAATCCTCTTCCCGCAGCGCCGAAATAGGGATCATCGCCGCAAAAGGGTAACGCTGCCCTAACGCCTTAAGACGTGGCAACAGCTCATCACGATCTTCAAGTTTATCAATCTTATTGACAATTAGGGTTACCGCGCACTTCTCATTCTGCAGACGTTGCAGCACCAAATCGTCATCGCGCTCCCAGTGGCGCACATCAACAACCATCAGGGTGTGATCGACACCGCTTAGCGCCGTCGTTGCCGTCTGATTGAGATAACGGTTAATCGCCCGCGGCGCATTGTGATGAATACCCGGCGTATCGACAAAAATCATCTGCCACGCATCACGACTTAAAATACCGAGAATGCGGTGGCGTGTGGTCTGCGGTTTGCGTGAGGTGATGCTCACCTTCTGCCCAAGAAGATGGTTCATCAGCGTCGATTTACCGACATTGGGACGCCCGACTATCGCGATATAGCCACAGCGAAAGGGAGTTGTGTCAGCTTCGCTAGGGGTTAGAGAATTTTCTTCATTATCCATGTTGTATTAGCTCCAGCGCCTTTGCGGCGGCAATCTGTTCTGCCTTGCGACGACTGTTGCTGCTGGCGGTAACCGCCTCGGCAAGCATGGCGACCTCGCAACTAATCTGAAAAACCTGCCGGTGCGCATCGCCATCGGTGGCAACCACCTCATAACGCGGCAGCGGTTGATGCCGCGACTGCAAAAGCTCCTGAAGGCGAGTTTTTGGATCTTTTCCTGCCTGCAGCGGATTCATCGCCTCCAGCTGATCGGCAAAGTGTCGCTGAATAAACGCTTCACAAACCACAATGCCCGCATCGAGATAGATCGCGCCAATCACCGCCTCAAAGCTATCCGCAAGAATGGAGTCACGCCTAAATCCGCCGCTTTTCAGCTCCCCCGGACCCAGACGCAAATAGTCGCCAAGGTGGAGATCTCGCGCCATCGCTGCGAGATTATCCCCTTTTACCAGCGCCGCCCGCATGCGGCTTAACTGCCCCTCATCGACATGCGTAAAACGACGGTAGAGCTCGGCGGTAATCACCATCGACAGCACCGCATCCCCTAAAAACTCAAGACGCTCATTATTATGACTGCCAATACTACGGTGACTTAAAGCCTCCTCAAGATAACGCGGGGTTGCAAAGTGGTGCCCCAGCGCATCCAGAAGACGCTCCAGCGGCGGCATCAACGTGTCGAAACCTCGTTCTGGGCGGTAAACTTCATCACCAAATCGACATTTCTCCAGAAAGTGACGCGCTTTTCGTAGTTTATGGTCACCACCATCTTGCCATCGCGTGGTTCACCCTGAATGTTCTCAAGATTAAAGTTCTCCACATATTCAATCCGAAAATGTTTGGACATAGCGAGTCGGACATCCTGAATCTTGGCGAATTTCTGCCCACCTTCACCCAGCTTGCTTAGCGCACTCTCGATTTTCCAGTGCTCCATGGTGGGTGGCAAGATGTAGTAGGCCAACATCAGGTTGGGTACTGCCAACATGAGTATAATTGTCAGCGTCATTATCGCGCCACCACGTTGATATTTCACCTGTTTCATACTATAAAATCTCCTCTCCAAGTCGTGACCAATCAATCATTTTTTCACTGCTACTATCCCAGTTCATCCAGATCCGCACCGCCTTACCAATCAGCAGATCATCACTCACCGTTCCCCAATAGCGACTGTCGCGACTATTATCACGATTATCACCCATTACGAAGTACTCATTAGGGGGAACAGTAAACTCAAAATCAAAGCGGGGGCGGGTCGGCATCACCAAAATATCACGCGACTTGTCGGCAACCGTCTCTTTGAAATGGTATGAGCCGGTCTGTACTGCCCCCATCCCACTACCGACATAACGCGGATAGGGCTGGAGATCGGCTCGCTCACCATTGACATAGAGCACTTTATCTATATAAGCAATGGTTTCGCCGGGAACGCCAACGACACGTTTAATATAATCAATGGTTAAATCTTCAGGATAACGAAAGACCACCACTTCACCACGCTGCGGTTGCCCGATATCAATAATCTTGCGATTTAGGGCGGGCAGGCGAATGCCGTAGGCGTACTTATTCACCAGAATAAAGTCTCCTGCAAGCAGGGTTGGCATCATTGATCCCGAGGGGATACGAAAAGGCTCAATCCAGAAGGAGCGCACCACCAACACCAGCGCCACCACCGGAAAGAAGGAGTGCGCCATCTCCACAAGATAGGGTTCGGCGGCGACCTTTTTTAACTCATCCTCACTAATTTGCACCGCACTTTCGCGCAGCGCGACCACCCGCAGTTGCCGTTTCGGGGCAAAGAAGATCACATCAACCAACCAGATAAGACCGGTCAGCAGGGTAAACAGGACTAAAAAAGTAGGAAAATCAAAATCCACTGCGACTATCCTTTGCCAACATGAAGGCCGGCAAAAAATGCCTCCTGGGGAATATCCACAGAGCCGACCGATTTCATTCGTTTCTTCCCTGCCTTCTGTTTCTCTAACAGTTTACGTTTACGGGTAGCATCGCCGCCATAACATTTGGCGGTGACATTTTTACGCAACGCCTTCACCGTGGTGCGCGCAATGACGTGGGCGCCAATCGCTGCCTGAATCGCCACATCAAACATCTGCCGCGGAATCAGTTCGCGCATCTTCTCGGCAAGTTCACGCCCGCGACTCTGCGCCAAATCCTGATGCACTATAACCGCCAGGGCATCGACCTTCTCATTATTAATCAGAATGTCTAGCCGTACCAACTTTGCCACCTGAAAATGGCTGAAACTGTAATCAAGCGAAGCAAAACCGCGACTGGTTGACTTCAGCCGATCAAAAAAGTCGAGAACCACCTCATTCAGCGGCAGCTGGTAACTAAGTGAGACCTGTTTGCCAAGATACTGTAACTGCTTTTGCACCCCCCGCTTCTCAACGCAGAGCGCAATCACATTACCAAGAAACTCCTGCGGCATTAAGATATTGGCGGTAATAATCGGTTCGCGGATCTCGGCGATGAGATTCACCGGCGGCAGGTTGGCCGGGTTATCGATCATCAGTATCTCACCCTTGGTCGTCTCGATCTCGTAGATAACCGTAGGGGCGGTGGTAATCAGCTCCAGATCATACTCACGCTCGAGGCGCTCCTGGACAATCTCCATATGCAGCATCCCAAGAAAGCCGCAACGAAAGCCAAAGCCGAGCGCCGAAGAGGTTTCAGGCTCATAAAATAGCGAGGCATCATTCAGACGCAGCTTCGATAGTGCCTCGCGCAGATCTTCATAATTTTCACTACTTATCGGAAAGAGTCCGGCAAAGACACGCGGCTGCGCTGGTGCGAAGCCGGGCAGCGCCGCTGCAGCAGGACGGTCGGTATGGGTGATGGTATCGCCCACCGGCGCGCCGTCAATCTCTTTAATACCTGCAATCACAAAGCCGACCTCACCCGCTTTCAGGCTGCCCAAATTGGTCATCTTTGGCGTGAAGATACCCACCTTGTCAACCTGATGGCTCCGTCCGGTGGAGAAGATGGTAATCTTCTGTTTGGGTTGCAGGGTGCCCTGCTTAACCCGCACCAGAGAGACCACACCGAGGTAGTTATCAAACCACGAATCGATAATCAGCGCCTGCAGCGGCGCCTCGAGATCACCCACCGGAGAGGGGATGCGCCGCACCAAATCTTCCAGCAGATCATCAATGCCAATCCCGCTTTTTGCGCTCACCAGCACCGAGCCATGCGCCTCAATACCGATGATCTCTTCAATTTCGTCAATCACCCGCTCCGGATCAGCTGCGGGAAGGTCGATCTTGTTAAGTACCGGAAAGACCTCCAGCCCCATCTCGATGGCGGTATAGCAGTTGGCGACGGTCTGCGCCTCCACCCCTTGTGAGGCATCGACCACCAACAGCGCCCCTTCACAGGCGGCGAGGGAGCGCGATACCTCATAGGAGAAGTCCACATGACCGGGGGTATCGATAAAGTTAAGCTGATAGTGCTCACCATTACGCGCCAGATAGTTCAGCGAGACACTCTGAGCCTTAATGGTAATGCCGCGCTCACGCTCAATATCCATAGAGTCGAGCACCTGCGCCTCCATCTCACGCTGTTCCAGACCTCCGCAAACCTGAATCAGGCGATCGGAGATGGTTGATTTACCATGGTCGATGTGGGCAATAATCGAAAAATTGCGAATATGTGTCAAGTCACTCATATAAGGTAAAAAGGGAGAGTCCGGTTGGGCTCTCCCTCTCTTTATTGGCTCTTTAGCTAGGGGGGGGCGAATATTAACCAATTTTCGCCGCCAATATAAGCGCTTATCGCCCGTTATCTAAAAATAACCGTCTCCTACTCCGGTACTTTTAGCGCCATGAAACGTGGTGCATCACCCCGTATCACCAATACCGGTACAGAGCGCCCACGCGGCAGATCATTTAGAATTTGCCGGAAACTGCTAACGCCCTCTATCGCCAGATTATTAATTTTGGTAATCACATCCCCTTCACGAATACCGGCACGCAGCGCTGGGCCATCCTGCAGACGCTCGACATAGACCCCGCCCTGTTCAATACCAAGTTGCTGACGCTTGTCACTACTAAGCTCACTCACGCCCATGCCAAGCAGTTTGGTATCACTGTTGGTAGCTGATTGCGCAGCAACCACTGCAGCATCCTCATTGGGCAACTCGCCAATAGTGATATTAATGGTAATTAATTTACCGTTACGCAGCACCCGCGCCGGCGCCTTACTGCCGATCGCCGACTTGCCCACCAGATGCGGCAGATCCGAGGAGTTAATCACCTCGGTACCGTTATACTCGGTAATAATATCGCCCACCTCCAGCCCCGCCGCCGCAGCGGGGGAGTTTGGCATCACCTGCGACACCAGCGCCCCTTTAG
>JADGBN010000146.1 GCA_015231435.1 Gammaproteobacteria bacterium | reverse complement strand
TACCCGTCATCCTTGAAAATGCTGGTTCGTTGGCTTCAGTCGCTCACCCCAATCACTTAGGTTTACTAAGCTCATGGGGATTCGCGACTTTGCCGCCTTCCATCATTTCCAATGATTTTGGGTATAGATTTGTGCAGCGGTCAGGAAACCTGATCACGATACTGCGGTGCGCCATCGCGTACCATTCACGAACTCTAGGGTAGAGCATGTTTATGAAGCAAAAAATGAAAGGGCATAAGGGCAGCATACTGGCTCTTTTATGTTGCGGGTTATTGGCGAGCGGCTCTCTATTTGCTGATAAGCCCTCTTGGTCCGGCGGTGATCATGGTGACAACGATGAGAGTAATCGGGGGAAATCAGAGCGTAACAATAGTAATAAGAATAAACATAATTCTAGTGATGAGAGAGGCGACGATAACGGTCGCAGGGATGATCGTCATAAACGTGACAAATCGTACTCCAGCAGATATTTTGATGCCGATAGGCGAAACCGCATTCATGACTATTACGTCTTGAGGAGAGACTCGGGGCGTTGCCCTCCAGGCATGGCCAGGAGAGATTACGGTTGTGTGCTCCTCAGTTATGAAAGAAGGTGGGCGGTCGGCCAAAGGATACCACGCGACGTAATATTCTATGACGTAGAACCAGAAGTGCTAATCAATCTTGGGCCTCCACCTGCAAAACATCGTTTCGTTCGCGTAGCATCTGACATCTTGTTAATTGCCGTCGGAACCGGTCTGGTTGTTGACGCAATTGATGATCTGGGCAGCGATTGATTGAAAAGTAACTTTATGTTTTATTTATGAGTATCTGATATGTGACGGGTGTTGTGGATTAAATATTGATCAACAGTATCCACCTTATAATGACACTTGTCACGGGCACGGGTGAACCGTCATTCGGTTTGTTGTCGAGTCAAGTTGTGCGTTAAGAGGCAGCGTGAACAGAAGCTCAGCACCTTTCCAGACCATGCTTTGACGCCAGGTTTCCGCGCTATCATTATCACAGTGCATCAACAAGACGCTCTTGTTATTCGTCACCGCTTGATGCAGCAATTCCAGTTTGTCTTCGGGAATCCCTATTCGGCGCAAAGCGATGGTCAGCAGCGTTGACGCGGCACCCGAGGCCATCCGTCCGGAACCAATCTCTGCATTCGTAATTGAATCTAACAGTGGTCCAGCGAGTAGCACTGCCCCGACATCGGGCAGCTGAAATATCCTAGCTGAGCCAATAAACGGCACATCCAGTTCATCTGCCTTGTGCAGGATTGAAATATGATCCATCGGAAAATAGTGTTGGAACAGCTGTTCAACCATAATCTGGGTGTCGTCAGTTTTCGCAAATACTGCACCGACAATATGTTGACTATTGGTAGTCATATTTAGCTCTCTTTACCAAGGTTAGAAGTTATCTGTTTTTCGCTAAGTGGCGCGGGTAGGCGAATCCTCATGAGCTTAGACAAGTCGGACTTAACTTATTCATCCTGCCATCTCCAGTTAAGAATCTCCGGCATATCTTCGCCGTGTTTTTCAATATAGGCTTTATGGTCGAGCAGCTTGTCGCGCAACATCTGTTTAGCATACGCGGCGCGTGAACCCAGACTCGGCACCCGATCGATAACATCACCGGCGAGGTGGAAACGGTCGAGATCATTCAAGACCGTTATATCGAAGGGCGTGGTGGTAGTGCCGTTCTCCTTGTAACCGCGTACATGCAGATTGCGGTGATTGCTGCGGCGGTAAGTCAGGCGATGGATCAACCAAGGATAGCCGTGATAGGCAAAAATAATCGGCCGGTCTTTGGTGAACAACACATCAAAGTCTTTATCAGAAATGCCGTGCGGATGCTCACTCGGCGGTTGCAGAGTCATTAGATCTACCACATTAATCACGCGGATTTTCAGTTCAGGAAACTGCTGGCGCAGGAGTTTCACCGCCGCCAGGGTCTCCAGTGTCGGCACATCACCGCAGCAGGCCATCACCACATCGGGGTCGCCGTCCTCGTCGTTACTCGCCCAGCTCCAGATCCCCAGGCCGGCGGTGCAGTGTCTAATCGCGGACTCCATATCTAGCCATTGCAGCTCAGGCTGTTTGCCCGCGACGATGACATTAATATCATTGTGGCTGCGCAGGCAGTGGTCAGTCACCGACAACAATGTATTGGCATCGGGCGGTAGATAGACACGGATGATCTCCGCTTTCTTGTTTATGACCAGGTTGATAAAACCGGGGTCCTGATGACTAAAACCGTTGTGATCCTGCCGCCAGACATGCGAAGACAACAAATAATTCAGCGAGGCAATGGGGCGACGCCATTCAATATTACGCGATATATCGAGCCACTTGGCGTGCTGATTGAACATCGAACCAACAATGTGAATAAACGCCTCATAACTGGAGAAAAAACCGTGTCGCCCGGTGAGCAGATAACCTTCTAGCCAGCCCTGGCACTGATGCTCACTTAACATCTCCATCACCCGACCATCGGGGGCAATGTGCTCGTCATCGGGAAGGATTTTTGCCGTCGAGCAGCGGTTAGTGACTTCAAAAAGCGCACCCCAGCGGTTTGATGCGGTTTCATCCGGGCTGAAAATACGAAAGTTGCGTGTTTTGGCATTGAGTCGCATCACGTCGCGGATAAATTCACCCTGAGTACGCGTCGCTTCGGCCATCACCTCACCCGGATTTGGTACTTTGATGGCATAATCACGAAAGTCCGGCAGGCGTAAATCACGCATTATTTTGCCACCATTGGCATGCGGGTTGGCGCCCATGCGTCGTTCACCTAATGGCGCAAGTTCAGCGAGCTCTGCAAGCAGGCAGCCTTGCTCGTCAAATAACTCTTCAGGTTTGTAACTTCTCATCCACTGTTCAAGAATGTGAATATGCTCTGGCTGCTTTAGGAAATTGGTGATCGGTACCTGATGTGCATGAAAGGTGCCTTCGATATGTTGGCCATCAACGGATGATGGGCCAGTCCAGCCGTTCGGCGAGCGCAAAATAATCATCGGCCAGCGCGGGCGTTCAGTGAAACCATGGGTTCGTGCGTCACGCTGGATCTGTTGAATCTCGGCGACCACCCTGTCCAGTATCACCGCCATGCGCTGATGCATCGTCTCAGGATCATCACCTTCGACGAAATAGGGCGTATAGCCGTAGCCGCGAAACAGTGCTTCCAGTTCGTCGTGGGAAATTCGCGCCAGCACCGTAGGCCCAGCGATTTTGTAGCCGTTCAAATGCAAAATCGGCAATACCGCACCATCATGCACCGGGTTAAGAAATTTGTTGGAGTGCCAGCTAGTCGCCATCGGACCGGTTTCCGCTTCACCATCACCGACCACACAGGCCACTAACAGATCGGGATTATCAAAGGCCGCGCCATAGGCGTGAGAGAGCGCATAACCGAGTTCGCCACCCTCATTAATGGAGCCCGGCGTTTCCGGGGCGACGTGACTGGGAATGCCACCAGGATATGAAAACTGGGTAAAGAGCTTTTTCATCCCCGCCTCATCTTGGGAAATATTTGGATAGACCTCGCTATAGGTCCCCTCCAGCCAGGTGTTGGCAACCAGCCCTGGGGCTCCATGGCCGGGACCGGTGACATTGATGATATTCAGGTCATATTGCCGGATGATGCGGTTAAGGTGAACATAAATGAAGTTGAGTCCCGGTGTCGTGCCCCAGTGCCCCAGCAGGCGTGGCTTGATATGCTCAAGAGCGAGTGGTTTTTTCAGCAGTGGATTGTCGTATAAATATATCTGCCCGACTGACAGATAGTTGGCGGCGCGCCAGTAGGCGTCCATCTTATGGAGCTGTTCAGGGGTAAGTGTATGAGTATTCATCATCTAAGTTTCCTTTTGCTAACGTGCCCATCTGGGCGTTGTAAAATCAACAGAATCCGCTACACGCAGAAATGTTTATGCGGGAAGCTGTATAGCCAAAATCATCGGCAATGCGGCTAAACAGCAGAAGGTGCGAAACCCTATGAGCCTAGACAAGTTAAGTGATTGGGGAGAGTGAGTGCAGCGTGCTCTTGGGTGCAACGACTCAGCGACGGGTATAGAACAGTTGCCTAGTAGGTCGCCTGTTCAGCGTGACCCATGGCGAGAATATCTCTTTATACGCACGTACTATTTAAGCGTCCGTACGTCATCGCACATAGTTTGTTTATCGTCGGGTAAATCGGCTTTCCCCTTGGGAGCGACTGCGGCGTGCGCAGCTTGGCCTTTGGTGCAACGAACCACCGTTTTTAAGGATGAGGGGTATATTAATTCTATTGATCGCAACAACTTGCCTCTAAAAGACGCCGTTCTGTGTCTGATAACGCACAGACCGGATCAAGCAGGATAGCTAGTATGGTGTTCAACTCGAAGGTACAGCTTATACACATTATGTTTTTCATGTCGCGGTGGCACGGGACGTTCTGCTACCTACCCGTGCAGTCATGTGTGTACCTTTCAGCACGAAAGGGTCACCCGCGAAGACGTCACACCAGACGATGCAACAACCAGCAGCAACGGAATTAGTCAATTTCGGCAAGGCTGAAGGTTGCCACCTTAAGCTCTGTCATTTAACCGAGCATTGCAGATAACGGCAGTGTTCACAATCGGAGGTACGGCAAGTGATATTCAACATCAAACGCAATACAATCTTTATTTCCAGCATCATCGCGCTCGGCATTTCGGCTGTGGTGCAAGCACAATATGTCGGCCCCGCGACGCAAAAGGAGCCGATGACGGTCGCCGATGTCTTAAAAAACCCAGTGGACGATCAGGATGTCGTGCTGCGCGGCCATTTGATCAAGAAAGTAGGGAATGAAAAATACCTGTTTTCAGACGGTAGCGGTGAAATTAGGGTCGAGATCGAATCCGAAGATTTCCCTGTGCAAAAGATCGATGACAAGACCCCCATCGAGATCCACGGCGAAATTGAAAATAACTTTTTGACAAGCCCAGAAATTGATGTCGAAATGATTAGTATCACGCAATAAAAGTCGATAGGAATAGATATACCCTTTCTACTTGAAATTGCAGGGTCGTTGCACCAAAGGCAGGCTGCGCACGCTTCAGTCGCTCACCCCAATCACTTAGTCTATCTAAGCTCATGGGGATTCGCGCCTTTGCCGCCTACCTGCATTTCCAAGTAGTTTGGGTATAGAATCGATTTCAGACTAATAAGAAGGCCGGGAATTCCCGGCCTTTTTCATGCAATCATCTTCAGTGCCTAGAGAAATTTAGCCTGGGCATTGCTGATGCCCGTCTTCAACTCAGCCCAGACTTTGTCGGATGTCTCTTTTACCTGCTCCCAGGTTTCGCCGCTGGCCTTGCCGAGCTCCTTCATTTTTTCGGCAGCCTCATGCTGCTTGATATGCAATTCATGCAGAACCTCGGCGTGTTTGATCTGAGCGTCCGCACCAGCGTTTGCCACCTTTGCTTCCAATAGACTAATTTGAGCGCTCCACTCTTTCAGTTGCGCTACCATTTTCTCTATACCCAAACTACTTGGAAATGCAGGTAGGCGGCAAAGTCGCGAATCCCCATGAGCATAGATAAACTATGTGATTGGGGTGAGCGACTGCAGCCAACGACCCTGCAGTTTCAAGTAGAAAGGGTATATATAGGCATTTTGTAGTTCCATGATTTTCTCCTTGAGGTGATAAGGGACGTAGTTGTGCGCGTTTCAGCTACTTTGTGACCAACTGGTTTTCCACGGCCGTCACACCTGCAATCGCGCTTGCCAATGCTTGTGCCCGATCGCTTTCTTGCTGTGAAGCGACGGACCCACTTAATGTCACGACGCCGTTAATGGTGTCCACGCTGATTTGCAGCGTCTTGAGGCCTGGCTCGGCTAAAATAGCAGCCTTGGCCTTGGTGGTAATTGCAGCATCGTCGATGACCTCCCCAGCGCTCGCACTTTGATCACTCATCTTGTTGCCGACCTTATCGACGGTTTCGTTGATTTTTTTGCCAGCTTCACTGGTCGTTTTGTCGATCTGCTTACCCGCACTCTCCGCTGCTCCGGGCTTGTCGCAAGCGGCGAGTCCAAGGGCAATTAGTATTGATAGGGTAATCAGTTTTGCATTGTGTAACGCTTTCATTGGTGTTTCCTTTTCAAGTGGTTATATTTTGGTTGTAAATGGCTCATGATTAACTGAACTAGATTTTGCCGAGCAGCAATAAAACGAGTAGGATTATGAATACCGTCCCAAGGCCGCCACTGGGGCCGTAACCCCAAGAACGGCTATGCGGCCAAACGGGAATGGCACCGATTAGCATGAGTAGCAGAATGATGAGCAGAATTGTTCCCAGTGACATCGTGTATTTCCTTCAAAAGTTAAAGTTATCTCCTTCTTTCCAGGTTCAGCGCACATTTTTATAAT
>JADGBN010000145.1 GCA_015231435.1 Gammaproteobacteria bacterium | reverse complement strand
GTAGGAATTAAAAGGCCATGCGTTGAAGGAGTTTCTGCTCAAGATAATGGGCATGACCTGGGTGCCGAAGTCTGTTATCGGGTTGGATATATTGATTCCTGGGGGCGGGGCATTGAAAAGATAACCGACGCCTGCAAAGCGGCAGGCCTGCCAGAACCGATCATTGAAGAAAACTAGGGTGGTGTTGCGGTTGACTTACTGAAAGCACCGGCTTCCGAAGAGTTGGGTAATCAGTTGGGTAATCAGTTGGGTAATAGTTGGGTAATCAGTTGGGTAATACCAAGGACCGGATTCTCGCTGCGATGAAAGCCAACCCAAGGATCTCAGGAGCTCAGCTGGCTGAAATATTAGATATCAGCACAACAGCAGTTGAGAAAAACATAAAACAACTACGAGAGGATGGCCTGATTAAGCGAATCGGTGGCACTCGCGGACACTGGGAGGTGAAAGAATAATTATGTGTGAATTTGCAACAGCATCCAATGTTTTGTTGGAAAGTATTCTGCGCAACCAGCTCAAAGAGATAAATCGCATTCGCTACAAAATACGCTAAGACAAACAATAAGTTACTCCTAAACTACTCCGAATTGCTGCTGATAGTGCTTAAGTTCTAATAGCAAGGTGGAAAAGCGGGTCATAATGGGCCTGATAAGGGGAGGCCCGGGAGGGAATTAGTTTTCCACCTACGGCGTGCAAATGCGAATAAAGCGCAGGGAGCCTCCCCCGCACATCAAGCCTTAGGGTAGGTGTCATCACTCTGCTCTTTTTTTGCCAGAAACTGGCGAAGCACCGTGTAAAGATCAACCTGGCTAAAGGGTTTGGTAATCACTTCATCCATGCCTGAGGTCAGACAGAGCTCGCGATCTTCTGCCGCAGTGTTGGCGGTGATCGCGATAATCGGGATGTGTTGCTCACCCTCCTCTGCCCGTATCTTTTGCGTTGCCTCATAACCATCCATAGCGGGCATACGACAATCCATTAACACCAGATCATAGTGACCCGAACGCCACGCTTCGAGCGCCTCTTGGCCATCCATCGCTTCCACTGCGCTAAGCCCCATCTTGCCAAGAAACGCCTTGGCGACCAACCGATTAACCGGTGAGTCATCGACAAGCAAAATGTGGCCCTGCAGCGGGACTTGCTGCTCGCTATCACGCGCTTCTCCAGTCACCGTTCCCCTTGACAACAACAGGGTAAAGTAAAAGAGCGACCCTTGACCAAGGGCTGACTCCACGAAAACCTCACCGCCCATCAGTCGCACCAATGAGCGGGTAATGGAGAGCCCAAGACCGGTACCGCCATACTTACGGGTAGTCGCCATATCGGCCTGGGTGAAGGCGTCAAATAACCGCTCCTGCTCCCCGGGTGGAATCCCGATGCCACTATCTTTGACCGCCACCCTGATTTGAACATGCGCAGCATCGAAGGGCCTACACTCTAATTGCAGCTGAACCTCCCCCTTTTCAGTAAACTTCAGGGCGTTACCGAGAAGATTAAGGATCACCTGACGCAGGCGGGTGGAGTCTCCAATAACAATTGGAGAGCAATTTGTATCCGTGAGGTTGCTGACAAACTCCAGTTTCAGCCCGCTGTTGTTCGCCATCTGTTGGAGCAGATCGATGCACTCCTGCCCCAGCTGTTGCAGGTTAAAGGGGTGCTGCTCCAGTGTCATGTGGCCACTGCTAACCTTGGAGTAGTCGAGAATGTCGTTAATCACCCCCAGCAGTGCGCTTCCCGAAGCGATAATGGTCTCTACCTGTTGACGCTGATCGTCACTTAACTCGCTCTGTTCAAGCAGCTCTGCCATGCCAAGAACCCCGCTCATGGGAGTGCGAATCTCATGGCTCATGGTGGCGAGAAACCGTGATTTGGCATGATTGGCGACATCAGCCGCCTGCTTGGCCTCGATCAGGGCCACCTCTGCCATTTTGCGCGCGGTAATATCCTGATGGGTTCCGGACATTAGCAGTGGCTTGCCCTTTGCTGTCAAGGTCGCCACCCGTCCCCGATCCAGCACCCAGACCCACATCCCCTCCTTGTGGCGCATACGCACTTCACACTCGTAGAAGGGCAACTCACCCGAAAAGTGCTGTTCAAGCTGCGCCCCGGATCGGGCAAAATCATCAGGATGCGTTAGTTGCATCCATGTTGCAATGGAGATCGGCTGAAGCTCCGCCAGGGTATAACCGACGATCTCTGCCCAACGCTCGTTACAGGTCACTTCACCACTTTGGACATTCCACTCCCAAGTGCCTACATGGGTACCCTCCAGAATATCCTGCAAGCGACGCCGCTCCTGTTGCAGGGTATCACGCGACTGCCGGATGACCGCGAGCATGGTATTCATAGTGTCGGTCAGCGCCGCCGTTTCGGCATAATTAAATGCGGGGACAGGATGGATCGGAATACCATCGCTATCACACTGCGCAATCGTGGATGAGATACGTCTTAAGGGAAGAATAAGCAGACGATGGGTCGCCGCTAGGATAAAAATGATGACCAAAACTACAATAACCAGTGTCTCTATCAGGTTTACCAGCAGGGCACGCTGCAGTTCACGCTGTAGCGCCGCATCACTAACATAGATGGTTACGTTGCCAATCAACGCCCCCGCCGGGGAGTGGATCGCGGCCGATGCCCTGAAAAAGGTCTGATCCAGCCGTTGCTGCAGCGCCACATCGATGGAGCTGATCTGAGTAATATCACCTTCGGGATTTAGTAATACACCGGTGACATACGTATGCTGCCCGAGGATTTCCCCCATCGAAAAATCCTCAACGATAATCGCGTCGTAGTGGCGCAGTCTGATCTCAGTTGTTAGCAATTTTGCATATTCGTTGGCGGCGAAGGCTTCGATAAACGGGGCGATGTTATGTTGCAGTGCGGTAAGAGAGTGCGACATCTCGAGTCGGACAGCCTCTGTCAGTCGCTGTTTTTGCATAAAATAGTGATGGACAATATGGGTACTACTCACCGCAATAATGATAAAACTCATCACCCCCCCCAACAGGAGAAGCAGTGAACCTCTTTTTTTGATCGCTTCCGGCATCAGTTAAACCGCTATTATCAAGGCACAAGCCCCAGCACGTTACGCTGAATCACGGGGAGCAGCCTCTTGATATTCTCTGCCGAGACCGGCAGAACGGGAAGGAGTCTCTTCTGGAGAACTGCCTGACCTTTAAGGTGGGCATCCAGCGCGTCAACGGCCTCTTCACCTATTAAAAAGGGTTGCTGCATACCGGCACCGACAAGAGTACCCTGGGGGATAAGGTCGAGGAACTCCGGTTCGGCATCAAAACAGAGCAGCAGGATCTCACCCTGCTTGCCAGCGGCGGCAATGGCATCGAGCGCCCCCTGATAGCGATCTGACCCTTGTAACCAGAGGGCCCGCAATTCTGGATTGGCGGCGATAAGTTCGCGGGAGAAGTCGTAGGTCTCCTGATAGGAGAAATCGACCTGCTGGCGCAGATCGCCCCCTTTAATGCCCGCCTCGTTCAGCGCCTTCATAAAACCCGCCGTGCGCGCCTTACCGTTAGCCCGTGTCTGGGGAATGCCAATAATACCCACACTGCCACTATCCCACTGCCGTTGCTGGAACGCCGTCACCAGCAGTTTGCCCAACTGATAGGAGCCTGCAAAATTATCTGATGCGATATAGCTGACATACTCACCGCCATCACTGCCGATATCGGCGATCACCACCGGAATCCTGGCACCCTGCGCTAGACGCAGCAGCGTCACCGCCGCCGAAGAGTTAGTAGGGGAGATAATAATTCCGTCAACCCGCTCCTTAATGGCCTTAGCGACCCACTCAATCTCCTGTTTCGCACTATTATCGGCACTATAGGGATCAATCTTGTAACCGAGCTCACCGGCACGATGCTCAATACCACGTTTCATAATCTCCCAGAAGGGAATACGAAGATCGGAAACAATATAGGCAAGGCGCTTTTGCGAAGCCTCTGCACCGCCCGAAAAAGCAACCATGAGCAGTGAGATGACAATAATGACGAAAAATGGTGGCAGGGTGAAGCGCTGTCCGTTAAGGGGGGAAGAGAGTTGGTAGTTCATGCTCAAATTCCTGTTATTAAATGAATAACTCACTAAGATCATCCACAGTTTCACTCTGGCAAAGAACAAATCGAGTTTACCGATATTCGATGGCTAGTCAATTTTTATTATACCGCAAGCGATGCCGGATTTTTTTGTGCCTGCATTCGTTCCTGCCAGACTTGGCCATTTTCTGGCTTGCCGAAAAAGTAACCCTGCATAAATTCGCAGCCGTGCGTCAGCAGAAAATCGCGCTGCGCCGCGGTCTCTACCCCTTCGGCGACCACCTCAAGGCCAAGGCCGTGCGCCAGCGCTAGGGTTGAACGACTAATGGCGGCGTCATTGGCATCGACTTCAATATCCTTAACGAATGTTCTATCGAGTTTAAGAATTTTAACCGGTAACATTTTCAGGTAGGCGAGGGAGGAGTAGCCCGTGCCAAAATCATCAATACTAATGGTCAAGCCGAGTTTTTGCAGCGCCTCAAGACGGGCAATGGCCTCTTTGGGATTCTCCATGGCGACAGATTCAGTCACCTCCAGCTCCAGATCGGAGGCGGCAATACCATGATGTGCTAAAGTCTCGGTCACATCATTTAACAGGTCTGCAGTGCGTAGCTGCTGCGTTGAAATATTGACCGCCATGCCGATCTCCGTCATCCCCGCTGCGTGCCACTTTGCCAGTTGCCCGCACGCCTCATCCAAGACCCATTTACCCAACGTTTCCATTAATCCTGACTCTTCCGCAAGGGGAATAAACTGATCGGGTGGCACCCAGCCTAAACGTGGATGGTGCCACCGCGCCAACGCTTCAAATGCGACAATTGCACCGTCACTACCGCGAATTTGCGGCTGATAATGGAGCTCCAACGCTCTCTCTTTAAGCGCGATTCGCAGATCTTGCTGAAGCTCCATCCGCTCTAGCGCCTTTTGGGTGAGCTCTTGTGTGAAAAATTGCAGGTTATTGCGCCCCTGCGCTTTGGCGTGATACATCGCGGTATCAGCATTTTTAAACAGGGTGTCACAATCATCCCCGTCATCAGGAAAAATACTAACGCCGATGCTCGGGCTGGTATAAAGGCTCTTTCCATCAATGGAGCAGGATTGCCTGAGCGTGTTCATAATCTTGTTTCCCATCTGAATGGCATCATTGCGCTGTTCCATCTCCGTCAGCACGATGACAAACTCATCGCCACCAAGGCGGGCGACAATATCACTTTCACGGCTACAGAGGGTGAGACGACGCGCCACCTCGACCAGCAGGCGATCACCAAAATGGTGACCAAGGCTATCATTCACCACTTTAAACTGGTCAAGATCGATAAAGAACATCGCTAGCAACGTCGAGTGGCGTCGTGCCATCGCCATCGCCTGTCTTAGCCTGCTCTCCATGCTATAGCGGTTACTTAAGCCGGTCAGGCTGTCGTGATGCGCAAGATAATGAATATGCGTCTGAGCATTTTTACGCTCTGCCTCCCGCAGATAACCCTCCCTCCCTGCCCAGAATATCCCTATCATACCGATGAGCCAAATCCCTAGATGGCTAAAAATCAACTGCTGCCCCGCCGCCGCGATGCGTGCATAATAGCTAGCCAAGGGGAGGTTTACCCCCGTTGCACCACGCATGTCACCCGCCTTGTAACCAAGGATCCCGTGACACTTGACGCAGCCTTCATCCATAAACCATGCTCGCAAGTGGCGCAAAAAGGGCTGACCATCAATATCAGCAATCTCCCAGATCTCCTTGCGGTCGCCTGCCGCGAAGGCCTCTAGCTGCCCCTTTTCCCAAGCATCTGGCGCATTGACCGGATTGAGAAAACGCAAGCCGACAATGCGCCCCCGCACCCCGCCAACTTTGGCATAATCATCCATCATCTCGCGGGTCATGGTTGCCGGGGCCTTGAGTGTCAGCGCAACCCCGTCTGCAGTGCGCAGATCACGGTCGGCGACATGATCCATAAAGGGGGAGGGGTGAACCGTTTCGCTCACCTTGACATAGATACCCCCATGGCGCAGCGCCCAGCGCCGCAGGGTCATATCAAGATCCCGCACAGCGGTTGCTTCGGCATAGGCCATCTTCATGGTCTGGCTGCGGTTGCTATGCAGATTCCACTGCAGTGAGGCGGCTACGACCAGACTCCAGATAATCGCGGTTAACAGCGACAGCTTGAGTGCCATCGGAAGGTGTCTGGCGTCAGAAAAGGAGATTAGCCGCAGCAAACGGTGCATTTGTGAACCCTTTAGCGCAACTGAATTATTTGCAATGACGTTTTATCCACTTCTCTGTCTCGACTAAAAAGAGTACGGTTGAGGTTAATAGCACCATTTGCAGCCACGTCTCTGTGCTAATCGCCACCGTGCCAAAAAGCAGTTGCAGTGGCTGCCAGTAGGTAA
>JADGBN010000144.1 GCA_015231435.1 Gammaproteobacteria bacterium | reverse complement strand
ATATACCCGTCATCCTTGAAAACGGTGGTTCGTTGCACCAAAGGCAGGCTGCGCACGCTGCAGTCGCTCACCCCAATCACTTAGGTTTACTAAGCTCATGGGGATTCGCGACTTTGCCGCCTTCCATCATTTCCAATGATTTTGGGTATATACTCAACCTGTTAGGGCAGGGTGATGAACTATTTAGGGATAGGCGCTGCTTCTGTAATTGCATTATTCGCTTTTATTTAGTAGTATCGCGCGCTCAGATTTTCGGGGACGTTGGCACTATGCCTGACGGCCAAATTTTTTCTATTTGTAAAAGGATAGTGAGCTAGATGCCATCTGTACGTGTTAGAGAGAACGAACCCTTCGATGTGGCTTTACGCCGTTTTAAACGCAGCTGTGAAAAAGCTGGCACCCTCTCTGAGGTGCGTGCTCGCCAGGCTTATGAAAAACCCACCTCTGTGCGCAAGCGTAAGGCGGCTGCTGCGGTAAAACGTCAGCAGAAGAAGACCTCTCGTGATCGTCTGCGTACGCGTCGTCTTTACTAGGCTTTAATTTCGTCCTGACTATCTTGCCTTAAGTTCTGGAGTGACCACGGATATGGCGTTAACCTTAAAGCAGCAGCTGACCGAGGCGATGAAGAGCGCAATGAAGGCGCATGAGAAGCAGCGTCTTGCGGCTATTCGTCTGATTCTCTCCGCCATCAAGCAGCGTGAGGTGGATGAGCGTATTGAGGTCGATGATACAACTGTCCTGCAGTTGCTGGACAAGATGTTAAAGCAGCGCCGCGACTCCATTGAGCAGTACGGCAATGCTGGACGTGCAGATTTAGTGGCTCAGGAAGAGTATGAGGTCGGGGTGATTCAATCTTTTATGCCCCAGCCACTCAGTGACAGCGACATTAGTGCGCTTATTAAAGAGGCGATTGCTGCCAGCGGTGCGACCTCAATTAAAGAGATGGGGCAGGTCATGGCACTGCTAAAGCCGCAGATGCAGGGACGTGCTGACATGGGTAAGGTGAGCGGTCTGATTAAGGCTGCATTGGCTTGACGCTGGGCCAGGTGCCCAACGTCACGTTACTACCGTAACTCGCCCGATATCGCAGGATGTCTGGCTCTATTCCACGGTCGTTTATTGATGATCTGATCGCACGGGTCGATATCGTTCAGGTTATTAACAGCCGTTATCCGCTTAAAAAGGCAGGCAGTGAGTATAAGGCATGCTGCCCGTTTCATAACGAGAAGACCCCCTCCTTTCATGTTATCCCTGCCAAACAGTTTTATCACTGCTTCGGCTGTGGGGCGAATGGCACCGCAATTAGTTTTCTTATGCAGTTTGACAATCTCTCTTTTGTCGAGGCGATTGAGGAGTTGGCGACGGCTGTGGGTCTTGAGGTGCCGCGCAGTCGCGAGGAGAGCCCCGTACAGCGGCAGCAACAGCGCAGCGAAACAGAGCGATTGCTGGCGATTATGAGTGCGGCAGACAACTATTTTCGTCAGCAGCTGCGTAGCCACCCTCAGGCCGAGAGAGCGGTTAACTATCTGCAAAAACGTGGCCTCTCGGGAGAGATCGTGCAGCGTTTTTCCATCGGATATGCGCCTCCAGTTTGGGATGGTTTAATGGTTGCACTGCGTCAGTTCCCCCTTCCTGAACTGATTGGTGCGGGTTTGGTAAAACATCATGAAGAGCGCAACAGTGATTACGATCGTTTTCGTGATCGGATTATCTTTCCCATTCTTGATCAGCGGGGGCGGGTTATCGCCTTTGGTGGCCGGGTACTGGAGGGCGATGGCGGTGGCGCAAAATATCTCAACTCACCGGAGACTGCCCTGTTTCATAAAGGGAACGAGCTCTACGGCCTTTTTGAAATGCGCCAGCAGGAGCGGCAGATTGATCGGGTGATAGTCGTTGAAGGCTATATGGACGTGGTGTCACTGGCGCAGTTTGGCGTTCATAACGTGGTAGCAACCCTAGGCACCAGTATCACTTCGCAACACCTGCAAAAGCTCTTTCGTATTTGTCATGAAATCGTCTTCTGCTTTGATGGCGACCGCGCCGGACGCGATGCCGCTTGGCGTGGTTTGGAGAACAGTCTGCCGCAACTGCAGGGTGATCGACAAGTGCGTTTTCTTTTTCTTCCCGATGGTGAAGATCCGGATACCATGATTCGTCGTGACAGTGCTGATGCGTTTAGGCAGCGGGTGGCCGATGCGACACCGCTTTCGACCTATCTGCTGGATCATCTCTCTGCCAGTGTAGATTTGCGGGCTATCGATGGCCGCGCACGGCTGTTGGAGTTAGCGCGGCCGTTAATCGAAAAACTGCCGCAGGGGGCGCTGCGCCAGTTATTAAACCAGCGCCTGGCGGTGATTAGCCAGCTGCAACTGGCGCCCCCTCCGGCTGTTATAGCGCGCCGACCCTCTGCATCGGTATTTCGTCAGGGTGGTGGCCGTTTTCCGAAGCGCGCCTCCAGTGCGGTCAGCATGCCGCAGGGCGGGCGTGAAAAACCCTCATTGGTGCGACAGATGCTGGCGCTGTTGCTGCAGCAGCCGATGCTCGCACAACTGGTGGACTCACCGGATATTTATGCCGGATTACAGCAGCCCGGTATCCGCCTGCTGGTGGCACTGTTGCACTATTTAAAAGCACAACCGCAACTTACCTTGGCGCAAATTATCGAACATTGGCGTGAGGATAGCGAAGGTCGCTATCTGCAGCGTATTGCGGGAAATGAAACATTACTGGCAGGCGATGACGAAGCATTGAAATCAGAGTTTGTCGGCGCCATTAACGAGCTACAGCGGCAAATCTATCAGCAACAGCATGAACAACTCCTGGAAAAACTCCAACGTGGCAGCCTATCGGATGCAGAAAAACAGGAGTATCAGCAAATTGTCGCTCGCCTTGCAAAAAAATAAGCGCTTCAGCTAATGACGTAAGCGTAGTGTAGCGGTTAAAATTCGAGGTTCGCCTGATCGGTATGCCAATTGCCATCAGCACCGAACATCATCCAACCCATTGAACCAGAGGCCATAACGGGAGCCGAGATGCAGCAACAGCAAGAGTCGAGACTAAAATCACTAATAGATCGTGGTAAAGAGCAGGGATACCTTACCTACGCCGAAGTGAACGATCATCTCCCCAGTGACATTGTCGATCCCGAGCAGATTGAAGATGTCATTGCCATGATTAACAACATGGGGATCACTGTTCATGAGACGGCACCGGATGCCGACAGCCTGTTAATGGCGAGTGACTCAGTCTCCAGTACCGACGAGGTTGCCGCAGAGGAGGCAGCAGCGGCACTTGCGACGGTAGATAGCGAGTTTGGCCGTACCACCGATCCGGTCAGAATGTATATGCGTGAGATGGGAGCCGTTGGACTGCTCACCCGTGATGGTGAAATTGAGATCGCCAAGCGCATCGAAGAGGGCAACAAGCAGATGTTGACCGAGCTCTCGCGTCAGCCTGAATCCGTCGGGGAGCTACTGCGTGAGTTTGAACTGGTGGTTATTGGTGAATCACGCCTGCTTGACATGGTCGCAGGCTTTATTGACCCTAACGAAACCGATGAGATTCGTAATCCGCAATCGCATACCGATGAAGATGATGAAGATAAAGTCGCCCCACCGCCCCTCGATCTGAATGATGTGCGGGAACACATGGATAAGTTGCAGGTACTTCATCTTCAGGTGATGGAAGCACTGCAGCACGAAGGGGCAAAGACCAGCGCTGGGACGCATCAGTTGATCGACCAGATGTCAGAGCAGTTCATGGAAATTAAGCTGAATCCCAAAATGATTAATCGACTGATTCAGGGGGTTCGCAGTAAAGTCACCTTCATTCGTAGTTGCGAACGCAAGATAATGGATATTTGCGTGCATAGCGCTGGGGTGCCGCGAAAAGATTTTATCAACTCATTCCCGGATAACGAGACAAATCTCGATTGGGTTGCCGATATGGGTGCCAAGGGCGCCAGTTATGCAGCCGCACTACAGCGCGAGTCAGAAGAGATAGTCAAAATACAGCGTAAATTAATCAAGCTTGAAGCGGCAAGCGGTATCAATATTGCCCAGGTAAAAGATATCAATCGTCGCATTTCGATTGGCGAGGCAAAATCGCGTCGTGCGAAAAAAGAGATGGTTGAGGCGAATCTGCGTTTGGTGATCTCCATAGCCAAAAAATATACCAATCGCGGATTACAATTTCTTGATCTAATTCAGGAAGGTAACGTAGGATTAATGAAAGCCGTCGATAAGTTTGAGTATCGTCGCGGCTATAAATTCTCAACCTATGCAACCTGGTGGATTCGACAGGCGATTACCCGTTCGATTGCCGATCAGGCGCGTACCATTCGCATTCCAGTGCACATGATCGAGACCATTAACAAACTTAATCGTGTATCGCGTCAGGTACTGCAGGAGAAGGGGCGCGAAGCTACCCCAGAAGAGCTTGCCGAGCGTATGGAGATGCCGGAAGATAAAATTCGCAAAGTGCTTAAAATTGCCAAAGAGCCAATCTCCATGGAGACCCCGATTGGCGATGATGAAGATTCACATTTAGGCGATTTTATCGAAGATACCAATGCCCTCTCACCTGTCGAGTCAGCCACTTTTCAGGGATTGCGCGAATCGGTGTTAAAAGTGCTGGAGGGGCTAACACCCCGCGAATCCAAAGTGTTGCGGATGCGTTTTGGTATTGATATGAATACCGATCACACGCTGGAAGAGGTCGGTAAACAGTTTGACGTCACCCGTGAGCGAATTCGCCAAATCGAAGCAAAAGCGCTGCGCAAACTACGTCACCCCAGTCGTTCAGAGCATTTAAACAGTTTCCTTGACTCTGAATCTGCGCGATAATAGTCATTCATGGGCCTATAGCTCAGTTGGTTAGAGCAGGGGACTCATAATCCCTTGGTCCCAGGTTCGAGTCCTGGTGGGCCCACCAATTAAATCAAAGGGTTACGCGATTTCTGCTGTAACCCTTTTTTTATGCGCCCTGTCTGGTACCCGTTTGAGTTATGGTCCCCCATTTTTTTGGTCTTATCGGCAAAAATAATGCTGGCCATGAAAGCGATGTTTAGCCGCAAATCTGCCGGTCTGGAGTCGTAGTCGAGCAGATCGCCGAGCATCTCGGGGTGACGCGGGACTCGATTTATCGGTGGATCGACAGCAAAGGCCTCCCGGCACACCGGATTGGGCGGCTGTGGAAGTTCAAGATTTCCGCAGTCGATGACTGGGTGCAAGCCGCTGGTGCCGACGACAGAAAAAGTCAGGCCGGAGATGACTGGCAGTTTCTTAGCTTCTCCGAGATTTGCTGCCAAGCTATTCGTGCGGATTGCATACCAGATTGCCGAGTATTACAATGAGTATCGACGTAATACAAAAGGAGCCATGCCATGTCGACGACACTTACCAGCAAGGGTCAGGTCACCATCCCCAAGCAGATTCGCGATGCGCTGAATCTGGCACCCGGCTGTTCGGTAGATTTTGCGGTCAATCGAGAAGGCGATGTTGTAATTCACAAGGTGGGCGCGAGGCCGAGTCGCAAGCCCGATCGATTCGAATCTGCCCGTGGCAAAGCGGATGTCAAATGGCGAACTGACGACCTGATGGCGCTACTGCGCGGCGAAGGTTGATGTTACTGGTCGACACCAACGTGCTGGTCGATGTTCTGGAGAACGATCCGGATTGGGCGGACTGGTCGATTGGCCAACTACGTGCGCAATCGAAAGTTCACCGGCTGGCGATCAATCCGATTATTTATTCCGAGTTGTCGCTGACGTTCTCGACCGTTGAGGCACTGGACAAAACTATCGAGGAGTTAGGGCTGGTGCTGATCGAGTTGCCGCGACCGGCATTGTTTCTCGCCGGTAAGGCTTTTGTGCGTTACCGCCGACAAGGCGGTACGAAGAGCAATGTTCTCGGTGATTTTTTTATCGGTGCGCACGCGGCAGTATCAGGTCATCCAGTTTTGACCCGGGATACACAACGCTACGCCGCATATTTCCCGGGCGTGACGCTAATTGCACCGAGCGTCTCCACATGAACAAATTGAAAACCGTCGAGATAGGTAATGTCCGTTGAGTTTGCCTTTCTTGGGAAGGGTTACCTGTTCAACCAGTTTTGCCAATTCAATTTGGTTCTGTTTAGAGTGAAAGCCCTTATCAAAACTAATGCCCTTAAGGTTGGCGAAACGTGCTGAAGATGAACAGATTGAGTATGGCAAGGCAGATGTGAAGAACAGTCTTTAAGTGGGCGGGTTACGAGCACAACGACTGCAATCGTATCTCTTATGAGTGGTAGGATGCCCAGTTAAAAATAAATGGCTTGGGGTTCCCCTATGCCTCGATTATACTTAGCTCAGGTATTACGTCTACTGTTTCATGTGTGCTCCAATCTTCTCATTTTGAAGCCGATCACGCTACCAGTGCTGTTTTAATAATCTTGCTGGGTGATGCTGGGTCGTTGAGCAGCGTATCTATATATGATTGGTTTTGTGAGAATCCTTCCAATGAAAGTTTCAACTGGTCTTTATGGGCTCGATCAGATCCTCGATGGA
>JADGBN010000143.1 GCA_015231435.1 Gammaproteobacteria bacterium | reverse complement strand
TACCGCTCCCCTCGCTTGATATTCTTATTCTCCACCACGCCCCCCGTCCGCACACAGTTAGCCGTGATCTTGTCGAATGAGAGGGGGGTCTTTACCCTCTTTCTCACGATAAGCTGCTAAAGGCGATCCCCGAGGATATATGGTGGCTGTTCGGCGTGGGCTATTTGGGCTACACCGGTGCCAGAAGTTTGGACAAGCGGGTTAAGTAGGGCACCATCGCCCGGCCATTTCCAGAAGGTAGAGGGAGCTCGACTCAATACTTTTGACGATTCTGCCCGGTGGCGCGGTCAAGAGGGGCAGGTAGCGGCCATGTAACGAACAGCATCGAGACAAAGCCAATGACGACTAACAGCAAGAAGAACAGCAGCAGCGGGATAGTGATCCACGCATACGGCGTTATGAATGTCAGCACAAACGCCAGGAAGGCCATTACTATATTAAACGGCAACAGCACCGCCATATTTACAGCGGGGCTGGAACGTGGATCGTAATCGGTGTAAATCATGAGAGGCTCCAATGACGTTGATATTCGGGTTGTTGTTGACAGCGGTGACGCTACCAACGGACTAAACCGCATTAACCAAAGTATAGACCAAATCGGCCAAACAAGCGATTCGGTCAACCCCAGATTAGCGCACCGCGCGGGGTCTTGACATGACACTATTTACCTCTCTGTCTCTGTCTCTGTATCATGTCAAGACTTTGAACCCGCCTTTGGACCGTAGCAGATTGGCAGGCGAAGCTCACGGACAATGACAAGCTGCTGCTGACGGGGTAGAATAGATTAACGAACGTTAATTCACACCCAATCGGTTACCCCCTTGCCACACATCCAAAGCCTCCATAACGATACCAAAAGCGCCATTCTTGCAACGGCGATCCCCCTCTTTGCCGCCCACGGTTTTGATGGCGTGACGATGCGCCAGATTGCCAGCGCGATTCACCTCAAGGCACCGGCACTCTACAACCACTACCACGACAAAAATGCGCTCTATCTCGCGGCGGTTAGCTACGCCTTTGACGATTATCAGCGCCAATTGCGTGATATTTTTGCCCTCGCTACGCATCCGCTGGCGCGGCTGCAGCACTTTGTCGGTAGTCTTTGCCAATTTATCGACAGCAATCCCCACTTTTTTCGTCTAATTCGCCGCGAATTTCTTGATGCCGATGCGCAGCGGCTGACACTACTTGCCGACAACCTGATTAGCGAAACCGATCAGGCGTTGCACGCCCTATTAAAGGAGCTGATGCCGCAACAGTCCGATGCCGAGATTCAACTATTCGCCAGCAGCGTGGTCGGCATGGTGATACACCATTTTGAAAATCGTCCGCTGCGCCGCATTCTTAACCACGACACGCCTGTTGCCACTGCTGCGGCCATTACCCTCCATGTGAACCAACTGCTTGCCATCTACTTTAAAGAGAGTCCCTCCCATGCGTCACTTCACTAGTCTGTTGCCAGCGCTGCTGCTGTTTATCTCGATTAACTTATCAGCCACCGAGGAGAGCAGCGCCATCAGCGAAAAAGAGAGTACGGATCTGCTAAGCGTCACGGTCGTCACCGCCAACCGCGCAACGCTGCGCACTACCACCACCATTCGCGGTGAGATTGAGAGCGGCCAGACACCGCAGGTTGCGGCAAAAATCGCCGGTGAGGTGGAGTCACTGCTGGTGGATGAGGGCGCCATCGTCAAAACCGGCGATCTACTCGCCACCCTTGATAGCGAACCCTTTGCCATTGCCCTGAGTAAAGTCGAAGCGGATATTGACCGCCTTGCGGTCGTGCTAAAAAACCAGCAGCGCAATCTTGAACGGGTGCGCCAACAAAAGGCGCAGGATCTCACCGCTGAAGATAAGCTGGATGACGCCGAAACGGCGGTAAAGCTAACCCGCGCCGAGCTTGTCAGTGCGGCGGTTCGCCAGCGCGAAGCACGTTACCAACTGACTCACACCCGCATTCTTAGCCCGATTAATGGGCGCGTGCAGCAGCGCATGATCAGCCTTGGCGACTTTGTTACCGTCGGCAAGCCGCTGCTGCAACTCATTGATGATGCGCTCCTGCGCGCCCGTCTCTACCTACCCGCCTCATTACAAAATAGTGTCAAAATTGGCAGTGAACTGCGGCTGCAACAGGCAGGAGATCAAGTCACCGCCCGCGTGACCCATATCCGCCCGATGCTCCAGAACCAGACCCGTTCGCTGCAACTCATCGCCTCCCTTAGCAATCAGGCCGCATGGCGTGCCGGTAGTGCGGTGACTGCGACGCTGCTACTCACTGAACATCCAGAAGTGGTCACCGTTCCCCTGCAAACGGTGGTGTTACGCCCCGTCGGCCCAGTCGTTTATGAGGTCAAGGAGGGCGTCGCCTACGCCCGCCCGGTGGTCACCGGTATTCGCGATCAGGGTCTGGTTGAAATTATCTCCGGCCTTGACGCCGGGGCGGTGGTGGTTGATGAGGGGGCGAGCTTTCTCAGTGACCGCAGTCGCGTCGAGATTCGTACTACAGAAGAGCGTTCGGCTGTCAACGGGAGTCCTGCGCTGTGAGCCTGCCGTCACTCTCGGTTAAGCGCCATGTGATGACCTATATGTTAAGTCTGGTACTCATCCTCTTCGGGGTGATTAGCTATCAGCGGGTCGGCGTTGACAGAATTCCCAATATCGACTTTCCCATGCTCTCGGTCACGACAGTTCTCGCCGGTGCTGATCCTGAAATTATCGATATCTCGGTCACCAATGTGATTGAATCGGCAGTGAACAGTGTTTCGGGAATTGAGACACTACGCTCCTCCTCCCTCTCCGGTCTCTCGTTAGTCGTCATTCAGTTTGACTTAAACCGTGATATTGATGCCGCTTTTAACGAAGTTCAGGCGAAGATTAACGCCGCCCTGCGGCTGCTGCCAAGCGATGCAGAGACACCGGTGGTACGCAAAATAGAGGCGGGAGCCACCCCTATCCTCTGGCTGGCACTGAGCGGCGACCGCACCCTGCAACAGCTTAACCAGTACGCCCGTAATCAGGTTAAAAAACGACTGGAGACAGTCTCAGGTGTCGGTAATGTGATTATTGCTGGGGAACGCGAGCGCACCATTCGGGTTGCCCTAAGTCCGACCAACATGGCGGCGCACCAGGTCGCCATTGATGAGGTGGTTGCCGCCTTTGCACGCCAGCATATTAAGCTCCCGGGGGGCTTTATCGATAACGGCCTACAGGAGTGGCAACTAAAACTTGACCTTGAGTTTCATGATCTTGCCACCCTGCGCCAGTTGGTGATTCGCAACGACCCACAGCTACCGCTCACCCTCGGCGAGATTGCCGATATTGAGGATGGCCTTGCCGACTACCGCCGCCACGCCGACTTTAACGGCGACGATGCTGTCGGCTTGGGGATTATTAAAGTGAGCGGCGCCAACAGCGTCGCGATCATCGATGAAATTAAACGGCGTCTTGACCAGGAGATCCGTCCGCAGCTGCCAGCAGGAATGAAAATTGATGTGGTGGTTGATGATGGTTCGATTATTAATGGAATTGTCAGCGGTCTACAATCCCACCTTGTCGAGGGGACGCTACTCGCCGGTTTGGTGGTTTGGCTATTTCTTAAAAATCTGCGCGCTACCACGATTATTGTCACCGCCATTCCGGTCTCCCTCATGGCGGCGATTACCGCCATCTACTTTTCGGGTTATACCTTTAACTTAATGACCCTGCTCGGCTTGCTGCTACTTATTGGTGTCGTGGTCGATGATGCCATTGTGGTGCTGGAGAATATCTTTCACCACATGGAGGCGGCACAGACCGATGAGGAGAGTGACCATGCCCGCATTGCGATTACCGCCGCCGATGAGGTGATGTTTCCGGTGGTTGCCGCCAGCCTTACTCTAATCGCCCTGTTTGGCGCGGTGCTCTTTATGCAGGGGATTATTGGTCGTTTTTTAGAATCCTTTGCGGTGGTGGTGGTTTTTGGCGTTCTCGCCTCACTCTTTGTCTCACTAACGCTGACGCCGATGCTCTGCGCCCGCTATCTGCGGGTGGTGAAGCGCCACGGCCTTATCTACCGTATGCTCGAAGCTCTTTTTGTCGCGCTGGAGAACGGCTACCGTGCCATTTTACGTTTTGCCTTACAACAGCGCCTGCTGGTGGTCATCATTGCCATCGCAATTGTTTACAGTACCGGCTGGTTTATGCAACAGCTGGGCAAAGGATTTATGCCGGAGGAGGATGAGGGGCGTTTTCTTGTCTCCATCAAGACCCCCCTTGGAACACCGATGGCGATGACCCGTGAACGACTACAGGCGACCGAGGCGGTACTGGGAGAGATCCCCGAAGTCGCGGGGCTTTTTAGTACGATTGGCGCTGGGGATTTAGGGCAGGTGAACAAAGGCACCATTTATGTGAACCTCGTTCCCCGTCTGGAACGCCAACGCCATCAAAAGGAGATTATTGCCGATGCCCGCGACCGTCTTGGCAAACTGAGCGGCGTCATGGCCTTTGCCTCTCCGGTACCGATGATTGGCGGGGATCGTGGTGAACCGTTGCAGTTCGTCCTTAAGGGGCCGGAGCTGACCAAGGTGGCAGCGCTGGCGGATCAGCTGGCAGCTAACTTGCGCGTCCATAAAGAGATCGGCCCCCTCGACAGTGATCTGCAGCTCAATATGCCGACCCTTAAGGTCATTCCCGATCGCGCCGCTGCCAGTGAACTCGGGATCTCGATGCAGCAGCTCGGACTTGCCCTGCAGGTCTTGGCAGGGGGCTTCGATATTGCTAAATATAATGATGACCCCGGCGATGGCGAGCGCTATCCCATCCGTCTGAAAGCGGCTTTGGCTGCCCTGCAGAGTGAGGAGGATCTGGCTACACTCTATCTGCGTAACAGTAGCGGTGATCTCATTCGCTTTAGCAGTGTCGCCGATTTTGTCGCAACCCTTGGCCCTTCGGGGATCGGTCGACACAATCTGCAATATGCGGCGACCTTCTACGCAACGCCAACCATTGCCGATGGCGATGCCGGACAACTGGTACTTGCCACTGCGGCAAAGATGCTGCCCCCAGGCTATAGTGTTGAGCTCATTGGCCGCGCCAAAGAGTTTGAAAAGACCGTTGCCTATGTTCTCTTTGCTTTTGGCAGCGGTATTCTGCTGATCTACATGACCCTCGCCAGCCAGTTTAACTCCTTTATCCAGCCGCTGGTGGTCATGGTGGCGCAACCGCTGGCGATGGTTGGCGGCATTATGGGGCTCTGGCTGATGGGACACTCCCTGAATATCTACTCGATGATTGGCATGGTGCTGCTGGTCGGGCTGGTGGCGAAAAACTCGATATTACTCATTGATCTCGCCAATCAATTGCGCCGTGACAAGGGGATGACGATTAACGCAGCACTACTCCAGGCGTGTCCGCGCCGTATGCGACCGGTATTAATGACCTCGCTGACGATTATCCTCTCCCTGCTCCCAGCGGCGATGGGGCTCGGGGCAGGCTCCGATACCAACGCCCCCCTTGCGGTTGCGGTGATTGGCGGTATGATTAGCTCGACCCTATTGACACTGATCATTGTTCCTGCCGTCTACTCACTGGTAGAAGGGGGACTGATGCGTCTGCAACAGTGGCGCCACCCCGTTTAGCCCGCATGCAAGAGGAGAGATAAAATTCCCCTACCGACCCGCATTACCCACCTGCTCATTGGTCAAGTACAACCTTTTGGCAGCCGTGGCGTACCTAGTGCCATTGCCAAAATCGTCGTTCATCACCCCCTAATGGCCACAACCGAGGGTTTTAGCGGTGATGCCCAGGGCGATCGCATTAACCACGGTGGTGCCGATAAGGCAATCCACCACTACCCAGCGGATCATTACCCCTATTGGGCCGCCCGTTTTCCCGAGGAACAACAGGAGAGCGCCAACAGCGGCTGGGAGATCGGCGGTTTTGGTGAGAACATTAGCAGCCTTGGCCTCACGGAAGCCGATCTCTGTATCGGTGACACCCTGCAACTAGGTAAAGCGATCGTGCAGGTATCACAGGCACGCCAACCCTGCTGGAAACTCAACCAGCGCTTTGGCTACCCACAAATGGCAGAGGCGACCCAGGAGAGCGGTCGTACCGGCTGGTACTACCGCGTCCTGCAGGAGGGAGAGGTGAGCGCCACCGACAACCTTACCCTGCTCAGCCGCCCCTGCCCCGACTGGTCACTGGAAAAGCTGTTGCACTACCTCTATGTCGATCCCCTCAACCACGACGCCCTGACCGCGATAGCCAACCTTGCGCCCCTCGCTGAATCATGGAAAAAGATCGCCCGCAACCGCCTGAGCTACCACAGTATCGAGCCGTGGCAGCAGCGCCTGCAGGGGTGATAACAGACAAATAGACGATCATCATTTCATGGTTGCTGACAGGCTTAAACAGCCCGATAATGCATCGTCATCCAACCCTAAGAGGGTAAACCATGTTTTTGCAACAACCTTCACCTCATTGCTTGACATCGGACGACCGGCGGAACCGATGAGAACCTCACCCGGGCGGGTAAAGGTGATCATCGGTGCCGCTTCGGTCATGCCAAACCCTTCAAGAACCTCAAAGCCAAGCACTCTTAAATTGAATGCGGTCTCCTCTTCGAGTTTGGCGCCACCAC
>JADGBN010000142.1 GCA_015231435.1 Gammaproteobacteria bacterium | reverse complement strand
GGTAGTTGCCGCCTCTGAGGCCCCCCAACGCCTGCAAGAGGCGTTAAGTTACAGCACCTTGGCGGGGGGGAAGCGGGTTCGTCCGCTGTTAATCTACTTAACCGGCGCGCTCTTTGCGGTTGAAGCTGAAATGCTCGATGCCGCTGCCGTGGCAGTTGAGCTTATTCATACCTATTCACTTATTCATGACGATCTTCCGGCAATGGATAATGACGCCCTGCGACGCGGACGTCCTACCTGTCATATCGCGTTTGATGAGGCAACGGCGATTCTTGCCGGTGACGGGTTACAGGCGTTGGCTTTTCATCATCTTGCCTGCGCTACCCGCTTAAGTAGTGAGCAGCGATTGGCGATGCTGGCTACGCTCACTGCCGCCGCAGGGGTGACGGGAATGGTAGGGGGGCAGATGATCGATATGGCATCAGAAGGAAAATCACTCACCCTCGCGGCATTGACAGATCTGCATCGCCGTAAAACCGGTGCACTCATTGCGGCGAGTGTGCGCATGGGGTATCTGGCGGCTACCAATTGCAGTGAAACTGCGGCAACAGCGCTTGATAACTATGCGGCAGCCATAGGCATCGCATTTCAGATCCGCGATGATATTCTTGATGTGGTGGGAGACAGCAAGGATTTGGGTAAACATAGCGGCACTGATGTGATGGCGCAAAAGAGTACCTATCCATCTCTGCTCGGTCTGGCGGGGGCAAAGGCGCAACTTGCTGACGTACTGAATAGTGCGCGTCACGCACTAACCCCCTTTGGTACTGCTGCTGCCGGACTGCTGGCGATGGCGGATTATATCGGTAGCCGCCATCTTTAAGTATTAGATACGAAACTGCTGCACCAATCCCTGAAGTTTACTGGAGAGTGATGCCAGCTCCTGACTGGCACTGGCATTTTGCACAGCGCCATCGGCGGTCTCATCAGCCACTTGGCTAATGGTCCGAATATTATTATTAATATCCGTAGCGACAACACTCTGCTCCTCTGCGGCACTGGCGATTTGTGAGTTCATCTCGTTAATTGCGGTGACCGCCCGGGCGATGCTGTCAAGCGCTTCCCCTGCCGAAGCGGCTTGGCTGACACTGGTGTTGGCCTGCTTTTCACCCGCCTGCATGGCACCTACGGCGCTTTTAACCAAGGTTTGTAGCCGCGTGATCATCTCCTGAATCTCCTGCGTCGAAGCCTGGGTGCGGTTGGCGAGGGTGCGAACCTCCTCGGCGACGACGGCAAAGCCTAAACCGTGGGCGCCGGCACGGGCGGCCTCAATCGCTGCATTTAGTGACAGCAGATTGGTCTGCACGGCGATGCTGCGAATAACATCCAGCACACTGCCGATATTGCCGATCTCTTTTTCTAGGCTATGAATAACTTCAACTTCAGTATGAACTTCATGAGCGAGGCTATTAATGCTGCCAATGGTGTTATCCATCACTCGCCGTCCCTCATGGCTAGCGTTATAGGCTTCTTGGGCGGCGCTAGCGGCCATGCCGGCATTTTTTGCCACCTCTTCAACGGCGGTCATCATCTGACTCATTGCCCTGGCGACAGACTCAGTCTCTTTTTGCTGCTGTTTAATGCCGGCTGAAGTCTGTTGGGTAATCGCTGAGGTCTCCTCTGCGGCGGCAGCGAGTTGGCAGGTTGCACCACCAAGATCCTGAATCACCTCCTGAAACCGCTCTCCAAGTTGATTAAAGGCGGTGGCAATTTCGCCTAGCTCATCGTTACTTTGATACTGCGTGCGCGCAGTGAGGTTGCCGTTGGTCAACTCACGGGTGGTCTGTTGAATGGAGCTTACGGCAGTGCCAATGCTGTTTATCGTGATGCGGGTAAGGTAAATGATGATTGCCAGAGCTAAAATGACCATGCCAATGTAGATACTGGTGAAAATGTCGTTGCGCACATCGGCGGCCTCTTCGAGCTGTTTCGCTTCACTAATCTGAAAGGCGAGCAGCTCCTCAACAGACTCACTTGCGGTGGTAAACAGCGGGTTGATTTTTTTAAGCAAAATCTCATTAGCCGTATGGTATGAGCCATTTTTCAGGGCATCGATGGCGGGAATTAACCCCTCCTGAACAAACTGTTTGCGGGTTCTGGCGAACTCGTCTGCAAGCGACTGCTCGCTGCCGTCAAGTTTGTGTTCAGTGAATATTGACCAGATTTCGGTGATTTTACTAATGTTATTAGTAACCGCATCGGTGTGTTGCGAGAGTGGGTGAGCGTGCATGGTGGCGAAGGGGTTGCTGCTTTCGTGCTGCAGGGCAAGGGCAATCTGGCTGCGGTTGTCGCGCATCAGGCTGATAATTTCGCCAATTTGTTTGGTAGGAATCAGACGATGGTGATAGACCTCGTCAAAATCCTGATTCAGCAGGCGCATCCCGAAAATACCGACAACCCAAATGGTAATGAGCATGGTTGCGGTAAAACTGACTAAAAAAATCAGGCGCGAGCGAATGGTTAGACGACTAAAAAAACCCATGATTTTTCCCTTAATTAGGTTGGCAGTGAACAGATAGCAATTTGTATCAGAATCCTCCTAATAATAACGTGAAATAGCGTGATAGAGAAAGCTGTTTCTGATTGCTTAACGGGTGATGAGGGTGGTCATTGCGGCAATCTGGTCAGCGAAAAGCCAGGTGCAGAGCGTCAGCAGGGGAAGAAGATAGAAGTAGAGGCGAAAGAGGCGTTGCAGACGGCCGGGGAAAGCTTTCAGTTCCATAAAGTAGTCGATAATGAGGCGTCCCTTAATCGCCATGGTGAGGCAGATAAAGAGTGTGACCGCGACTCCTGGGTTGGCTCTCTCGACTAGCAGGGTACCGCCGAGGGTCAAACCAACCAAGGCGAGCCAGAGCAGATTGAGTCGCCGCTCTGCGGCAGTTGGGGAAGATGAGGGGGTTGCCATTTGTTTACCTTAGCAGATAGATTAGCGGGAAGATGATGAGCCAAGCGAGATCTGTCGCATGCCAGTAGAGGGCAAAGGACTCCAAGCCCTGATGATTTTCGTGATAGGCGCCACCGGCCGTTCTGAAAATTATCCACGTTAGTCCCATACCGCCCCAGACGATGTGTACCATATGGGTGAAGGTTAAATAGTAGTAAACCGCATAAAAGACGCCGGCGGTTCCCACCACACCATGGGCAATATTCCAGGTGATCTCCAGATATTTAATTAGAAGGTAGCCGACAATCGCCACGCCAACCCCCGCCAGCCAGCGTAGCGCAAGGCGCTGCTTTTGACGCCGCACCGCAAAGGTCGCCTTGGCAACACAGAAGCTGCCACTAATCATTAGCAGGGTATTGATCATGCCTGCCTCGGTATGGAGTTCACCGGGGCCTTTCATAAAAGCCTCTGGGTGGTGGGCACGGGCAATAAAATAGACCATAAAGAGCAGGCCGAACTCGGTCATTTCGGCGAGTATGCCGACCCAGATCCCACGATTCCCGGGCAGCGTTGGCACCCCAGGGGCAGCTGTTGTTGCGGTGGCGTTAGTCGTGTGTGGTTCTCTCTGCATAAAACAAGCATAGCGAAACTAAAAGTGATTGTAATTGACGCTGATAGTTGTGGCGCTTGCACCGAGTGTGCTAGCCTTTGGAAAAGGTGCGACTAAGCACGGAAAAAAGGTAACCGTTTAGACGCCCTGCTTTTTTACCCTCACCCCAACCCTCTCCCGAGGGGAGAGGGGGCAAAAGTGGTGGGGGTCTGAACGGTTACGAAAAAAGATAATAGTTAACGTCAAGTCACGTCAACAAAAGTTTGGAGGAATCGATGCCCGCTGTAATGGCCGTAAAGCGCCTGTTGCCGCTGCGTGTGCAACAGCAGCGTTTTGCACTGCCTTTGGAGGTGGTCGAGCGGCTGCTGCCGCTTGCCGCGTTACATCCGTTGCCACTTGCGCCTGAATATGTGATGGGACTGCTGAATTTTGAGGGGCAGTCGCTTCTCGTAATCGATTTGGCGGGACGCCTCGGAATGCCAATGCGTTCGCATTACCCTGTTGATATTCCACTGGTTTTGCTTAAGTGTGCAGCATATCGGGCGCTGCTGGTCGTTGATGAGGTGTACGCAGTAGAGACACTGCTTGCCGATCGTCTGCGCGGTGAGGTGCTGTTTAAACGTGGTACGGCGCCGCTGCAGGCGGTGGTAGAGATGGCGGCAGGCACCACCCTGCTGCTTGATTGTCTGCGTCTTCTTGATGTTGAGATCTCCCCCGGAGTAGAGAGCGCGTTGCTCGATGCCGATCTGCTGACGCAGAGCAGGATTGCCGACACCAGCGCTTCTCCAACGACTGTCACCGCTGTGGAGCTGCGTTAATGGGTGGCGTGCAGCTAGCGGATGCCAGCGAAGCGCGCTTATGCCGACTGATTCAGGAGCGTATCGGCATACGGATTCTTGATCATCAGCGCCAGAATCTGTTACGCACCGTCAGTGCCGCCTGCGAACTCTTTAATCTGCCTGATGGCGAGCGCTACTGCGATGCGCTGGCGTCAAGTCAGGCCGATTCGCAGCTGCAGGAGCAACTGATTGCCGGGATCACCGTGGGTGAGAGCTATTTTTTTCGTGACCGGTGGCAGATGCAGCTGCTGCGCCAAACCCTGTTGCCCAACCTAATTGCATCGCGGCGTCTGAGTGGCCACTACTCACTGCGCATCTGGAGCGCCGGCTGTTCCGACGGGCAGGAGCTCTACAGCATTGCCATGCTGCTGGATAACCTGTTACCTCCCCACGAGAAATGGAATCTGCATCTTCTTGGCACCGATATTAATGTGCCAGCGTTGGCGCGGGCGTTGCGGGGTGAGTATCGCCGCTGGTCTTTTCGTGCGACGGCTGGTGAAGATTTAGAGCGCTATTTCGAAGAGATCCCGCAGAGCGAAGGGGAGATCATCTGGTCCGTATCCGCAGCGCTACGCAAGCAGGTGCGCTTCTCCTATCTAAATATTTTTACCGATAGCTTCCCCTCTATTTTGAGTGAAACAAGCGCCATGGATCTGATCCTCTGTCGCAATGTTTTTATCTATTTTGATGCACCAACGATTGCCGTGGTGATGCGCAAGTTTCATGCCGCCCTAAATGTTGGGGGATCGTTGCTGTTAGGCCCTTCGGATCTCATTGAACGCAGTGCGACAGAGGGCTTTATCTATCGTGGTGATGAGAATAGCCACTACTACGAACGTGGTGATGCAACGCACCTGCCGCCGCTGGTCGTGGCACCCCGGTCATATCAGTCGCAAAGCGTGGCCAGCGATCTCCCAGTGGCTGCACCAGCGCCAGTGAGCGATGCGGAGCGTGCGGTTCGATTGCCGGCAGCGTTACGACCCTATAGTAAAATCATTCGTCTTTTTGGTGATGAGGCGTGGGGTGATGCGCTTAACGAGGCCGAGAGGCTGTTGCGCCAAGGTGATAACTCGGTGTTTGTCTGGCAGTTTCTTGCCAAGGCGTTAGCCAATATGGGGCGCGCCCGCGACGCGCTTAAGGCGTGTGACGAGAGTCTAAAACTTGATCCTGACAAACACGTCTATTTTATTCAGGCCCTGATACTGCTGGAGTTAAAACGGCTGCAGGCTGCAGAGGATGCGCTGCGCCGAACTATTTTTATTGATCGCTATTTTGTTGAAGCGCATTACCATTTAGGCTTGTTGCTAATTCGCAGCGGCCGTGAAGAGGCGGGCATTAAATCGTTAAAAAATGCCCTAGATATTGCGGTCACTGCCTCACCGCAGCGGCGCCTGCATGATGCCGGGCAGATGGATTATGGTCGTCTGGTACAGATTATTCGTAATGAACTGCGAATGTATCAAAGTTTTCAGCAGCAGCGTAAGTTAAAAAATATGGATTTTTTATCTGATGACTGGAGTTCAACGGGACATGGATAGTGCTGCTGACGCGCACGGGAATGGGTCGCAACGCCCCCAGATGCCGCAGACGCAGCGGCAGCAGCAGTTGTTGCAGCGGCGTGCACGGCAGCTGGCGCAAGTCGGCAGCGGGGCTTTGGACGGGCGTTACGCTATTGAGTTGGGCGCGCGCTTTCTTGAGGTCAAGATCGGCAACGGTCGCTACGGCATTCCCTATCATTGGCTTTGCGAAGTGATTCATGACAATGGGCTGACACGCGTCCCCGGCACGGTAGAGTGGATAGCGGGAACCATGGCACGGCGGGGTGAGCTAATTACCATCATCGATCTGGCACTGCTGCTGGAGGGGAGCGCGACGGCAGCTGTCGCAGGGGCGCGCCGCATGGTGGCGGTGGTGGTTGAGGAGGATTTCTCCTTTGGTCTGCTATTAGAGGATGTGGTTGGCAGCAGCAGCTATTTTTATCAGACATTAACCGCCTCGCTGCGACATGATACGGTCGTTATGGGTATACATAATGGTGAAGTGGCCATTATTGATATTGCTGCAGTAGCAGAAAAGTTAAATCAAACGGTATAAGGACTGGATACTCATGGCGGATCATTATCTCAATGCAGTAACGGAGACACTACCACAGGCACGCATCCTCATTGTTGATGATATGGCGACCAATCGCGGTCTGGTCAAAGCGGTGTTGGGAAGTGTCGAGTTTATCCTGCTGGAGGCGGTATCTGGTGAAGATGCCCTTGATAAGATCGCCACGCTCAAACCCGATGTGATTCTGCTCGATT
>JADGBN010000141.1 GCA_015231435.1 Gammaproteobacteria bacterium | reverse complement strand
CCCCGCGCTGCTTAGCGGCGATTGTCAAGATAGTTGTCGCCTGAGATAGTCATTTACGCCGCCTGATTTTTAGATCCTGTCACTTTGTTTTTTTTTCGGGATTCAAAGAGACCTCATCCACCTTATTCCATTGCCTGATATGCCTACTCCAGCGCTCGGGGTGTCTCTCTTTTGCCTGATAGGGCGCGGCGCTATGCGGCGGGTCGCATGGCGTTAGCCGATATGCGTGCCTCGGTACAGAGCTGGATTGGCCACGCCCGCCACGGCGAAACGGAGGGGTTGCGTCGCCGATTGCTATGGGATATTGTCTTCAGTCGTGGGGGGTAGCCATCAGGCGTGTCGTCGCGTGGTTCGCTGCGGCTCTTGGAACAACAATCCGAACAATCTTCGTTCGGCGAACCGTAACAGGAACAACATCGATAACCGTAACAACAATATCGGTTTTCGGCTCGCCCTCCAGTCCGCCCCTAGGTTCAGTAGCACTGCGGTCACGGCTTTAGTTCGCGTAACTTGGGGTGTCCATGAGCGACCCTCCCGCATTCGTTAAGGATGGTGAATCAAATAGCAGCGTCAGGAAGCTGGGTGGCAGGGCTAGTAGCTTTGGCGAATGCCCTGCGCCGTTGTAACCGTTTACTCCTCCTCCTTAAATTTCCCTCTCCCAGCGGGAGAGCCGTAGGTCGGGTTAGCGCAGCGTAACCAGACGGGCTAACTAAAGGAGATATCGTCTGACAGTGCTCAAACGCGGGCAGTTGGCGCTTTCGCCAGCTCAGATTGATGATCTGATCGATTATGTTTGTGCCGAGTCGTTCCACCAGAAGATTTTTTATCTGTGGCGTCCGGCGCTGAAGGATGCGAATGACGATTTTGTTCTGGAGCTTGCCGTGAAGGCACAGGCGATGATCGTCAGTTGGAATGTGAAAGATTTCAAGCGGGCGGAGTCGTTTGGTGTTCGTGTTCTTACTCCGCGCGATTTTCTGTTTTATTTGGAGAGCCAGCTATGACTACATTAAGTGTTCGCCTGCCGGATTCGCTGCATAAATTGGCGAAAGAAGTTGCCGGAGAGGATCATGTGTCGATTAATCAATTCATTACGACTGCCGTGGCTGAAAAAGTGGCCGCACTGGCAACTGAGCGTTATTTACAGGAGCGTGCTGAGCGCGCGTCAGCCACGAAATTTATGGCGGCTCTGGCATCAGTTCCCGATGTGTTGCTGGAGGATTTTGATCGGTGAATAACGAGGCCTCTCCCCCCTAACTCCCCGGTAACCGTTGACTCCCCCCTCCTTAACGCTCCCTCTCCCAGCGGGAGAGCGAAGACGCTCCTTTAGTTTGATCTAAATCATGTTTGCTGTTACTTTTTTATCATAGAGTTCGGCGTTGTTCTCTTATGGCAAGGTAGAATAGACCCATGCAAGATGCCTTTGGACGCACTATTAGCTATCTCCGTCTTTCGGTCACCGACCGTTGTGATTTTCGTTGCTGGTACTGTCTGCCGCGGTCGCATCGTGATTTTGCCAAGCAGCGTGACTGGCTTCAGGCGGATGAGATAGAGCGGCTAGTGACGATTTTTGCGCAGTTGGGGGTTCGTCATGTGCGGTTAACCGGTGGTGAACCGTTGACCCGTCGTGACATTGTTGATATTAGTGGTCGTGTCCGTCGTGTCCCGGGTATTGATGAGCTCTCATTAAGCAGTAATGCTTCGCAGTTGGCACGCCTTGCAGCACCACTGGCAGCCAGTGGTGTCTCACGTCTTAATATCAGTTTGGATACCCTGAATCCGCAGCGCTTTTTCGAGCTAACCGGGGGTGAGTTGGCACCGGTACTGGCAGGGATTGAGGCGGCACGGGATGCTGGCTTCTCGCTGATTAAAATTAATATGGTGATGTTGCGTGATGTGAATGATGATGAATTGGTGCCGATGGTGGAGTATTGCCGTGAACGTGGTCTGGCGCTGCGCTTTATCGAGACCATGCCTATCGGCAGTGGCGGTATTGAGGCAAACCAGCATTACATCTCATTAAAGGTGATTGAAGAGCGGCTGCATCACCACTATCGGTTACAACCGGCGGCGATTCGGGGTTCGGGGCCAGCGCGTTACCTGCAGGTGGAGGATTCCGATCTGGTGGTCGGCTTTATTACCCCGCAGTCACAACATTTTTGTGATAAGTGTAATCGTATTCGGCTCTCGGCAATCGGTGCTTTACACCTCTGTTTGAATAGTGAAAATCCGCTGTCGCTGCGCGATATGGTGCGTGGCGGTGCCGATGATCTGGCGATAAAAGCGGCTATTCTTAAGTCGATGGCGTTTAAGCCCGAAAGGCATACCTTTGACCAGCCCGAAACTCATACTATTCGTCCGATGTCGGCCTTAGGTGGGTAATCCTTTCATTTTAACCTGACATAAACAAGCATATGATAACGACAGACGCATTAAAGATCGCCGTGTTAACCCTCTCTGATAGCCGTACCCTAGAACAGGATCGATCCGGGAGTTACCTTTGTGAAAGTTTGCAGGAGGCGGGGCATCAGCTCGCAGATCGACGGTTGATTCCTGATGATATCTATCAGATGCGTGCCGTGGTATCGCAGTGGATTGCTGACCCGCAGGTGCAGGTGATCCTGACGACGGGAGGGACAGGAGTTACCGGTCGTGACAGTACCCCGGAGGCGATCATGCCCCTGCTTGATAAGCAGATTGAGGGATTTGGTGAGCTGTTTCGTCTAATCTCTTATGAAGAGCTGGGCTCTTCAGCACTGCATAGTCGTGCGCTAGCGGGTCAGGCGAATGCCACCCTCATCTTCTGTATTCCCGGTTCGACGGGGGCTTGCCGCACCGCATGGACAAAAATCCTGCAACCGCAACTCGATATCACCACCAAACCCTGCAACTTTGCAACGATGTTACCACGGTTTAAGGAGGGGTTATGAGCGGCTGTGGTTGTGAGGGCGTGCATGACACTCTGATGGGTTATGACGCTGCTGTTGCCAGACTGCTGGCCGCTGCGCAGCCTCTGCAACAGTATGAGCGTTTGCCGCTGGAGGCTGCTCTGGGGCGGATTCTGGCGGTACCGGTCGTCTCGCGTATTGATGTGCCGGGGTGGGACAATAGCGCGATGGATGGTTATGCGTTACGCGCAGGGGATGTGGCCAACAGCGAAACTGCACTGCCGGTGAGTCAGCGTATTGCTGCAGGCTTTGCGGGGGTTCCTCTTGTGCCCCATACCGCCGCACGTATTTTTACCGGTGCACCGGTACCGGAGGGGGCGGATACGGTGGTGATGCAGGAGGATTGTCTTGTTGATGGCAGTCACCTCTACGTTGCAAAACTACCCAAAATAGGGGCAAACATTCGGCGGCGCGGTGAAGATATAGACGCAGGTGATCTGATTCTCCCTGCGGGAACGCAACTTCTCCCGCAACATTTGGGGCTTGCAGCTTCAGTCGGGGTGGCAGAGCTAACGGTTTATCGTCGTCTTAAGGTGGCGCTGCTTGCCAGTGGTGATGAGCTGGTGATGCCGGGGCAGCCGTTGGGGGCGGGACAGATTTATAACTCCAATCAGTTTACTGCCGCTGGCCTGTTACAAAGTTTGGGGTGTGAGGTCGTCACCTTTGGTATGGTTGCCGATACCCTTGAGGCCACCAAAGCTGCGCTGCAACAGGCGGCACAGCACGTTGATTTAGTGCTTGCCTCCGGTGGTGTTTCGGTTGGCGAGGAGGATCACGTTAAACCGGCAGTAGAGCAGTTAGGCCGTCTGGATATGTGGAAGGTGGCGATTCGCCCGGGAAAGCCACTTGCCTTTGGTTATATTGGTGACACCCCTTTCTTTGGTACGCCGGGTAATCCTGTCTCCCTGTTTGTCACTTTCCTGCTTTTTGTGCGCCCATATATGCGAAAAATGCAGGGGCATCTTCAGCACCTCCCGCATCCGCTGCAGGCGATTGCTGCTTTTGACTGGCCAAAAGCGAGTAGTCGGCGTGAGTTTGCGCGGGCACAGCTGTTGCTTAATGCGGAGGGTGATAGTGAAGTACATATTCACGCCAGCCGTTCATCAGCGGTATTAAGCTCAACAGTTTGGGCCAATGGGCTGGTGATTATCCCAGAGGAGAGTTCGCCTCAGCGGGGTGATCGGGTGCAGTTTCTCCATTTTGATGAGCTGTTAAAATAGTGGCTGCAACAAAGATTCAACTTCTTTACTTTGCCAGCTTAAAAGAGCAGTTGGGCGTTGGCGAAGAGTCTCTCTCTCTGGAGACGGTTACAAGCGTGGCTGATTTAGTTGCCCTTCTGGCGGCACGCGGGGGCAGCTGGCAAACGGCGTTTAGTGGTCAACAGCCGCTTCTTGCTGCCGTAAATCAGCTGCTTTGTGGCCCTGAAACGGTGCTGCAAAGTGGTGATGAAGTGGCCTTTTTTCCACCGGTGTCGGGGGGATAGCCGTGTCACCACTGACCCATTTTAACGCTGCCGGTGAGGCGCACATGGTTGATGTTGGCAGCAAGGCGGTTACCTCGCGCATCGCCGTTGCAGCAGGGGTGATACGCATGCTTCCGGCAACCTTAGAGAAAATCGTCGCAGGTGATCACAAAAAAGGGGATGTCTTGGCGATTGCGCGTATTGCTGCGATTATGGCGACAAAACGCACCGCAGATCTCATTCCGCTCTGTCATCCCTTGGCGCTCACCCATGTTGAGGTCACCTTTTCCATTGATTCAGCTGCCAGTGCAGTACGCTGCACGGTAGCGTGTGAAACGCAGGGGCAGACGGGTGTGGAGATGGAGGCACTGACCGGTGTGCAGATCGCCCTGTTGACCATCTATGATATGTGCAAGGCGGTTGATCGTGGCATGGTGATCGAGCAGGTGCGGTTGCTGGAAAAACATGGCGGTAAGTCCGGAAGTTGGTGCTATCAGCCTGAGTCGGCGGACTGAGGCGTTGCCAACGGGAGTGATCGTTATGAAACTCAGACTCCCCTCGGCGACTCAGCGCTTATGCTAAGTTATCGTCACGCCTATCATGCAGGAAATATTGCTGATCTCCTAAAACACTGGGTACTGGTGTCGGTGTTGCGTTATATGGGGGAGAAGGCGAAGCCTTATCTCTATCTGGATACCCACGCAGGGGCTGGTAGTTATCTGCTTGACTCACCCCAGGCGCAGTTAAATCGGGAGTTTCAACAGGGGATTGCCCAGCTTTGGCAAGCGGATGATTTGCCAGACTCATTAAATCAGTATGTAGATGTCGTGAGGGGGTTTAATCAGCAACGTGGTGAAACTGCGCTAACTCATTACCCCGGTTCACCTATCATTGCTCGGTCGCTGATGCGTTTTACGCCGGAACTTCATGATCGTCTCACCCTTTATGAACGACATCCACAAGAGGTGCTGCTGTTGCAGCAGGCGTTTAACCGCGAGCGTCATATACAGGTGATTGCCGGTGATGGCTTTGCCGGGTTGCAGGCAGCGCTGCCACCGCCGGAACGACGTGCGGTGATACTGATTGATCCCCCCTACGAGCTTAAAAGTGAACCGAAGCAGGTAATCGAGTCGTTGCAGCAGGCGTATCGCCGCTTCGCGACGGGTTGTTATCTTGTCTGGTATCCGGTTATTGAGCGGCAAAGCGTTCACTGGCTGGAGAGACGTATGCAAAATAGCGGCATTAAGAATATCGCACTCTTTGAGTTATGCGTTGCCCCCGACTCCCCGGGCCATGGCATGAGTGGCAGCGGTATGCTGGTGGTTAACCCACCGTGGAAATTGCTGGCAGATCTGTCCGCTAATTTACCCTATCTGGCAGCAAAACTGGCGGGCAGTAGCGGCAGTTATCGGGCGCAAACTCTGGTGGCCGCGTAACTTCGGCGCTGTTTAAGTCGCTGGAGGCTCTTTAGGAACCATCACTAGGCAGGTCTCTGAGTAGATGTCGTGCCAGCTGCGCTGCTCTTTATCAATCAGCGACCAGAAAAAACCCAGCCCCAGAGAGAGCCATGAGCAGATGGCCACAAGAAAACGCAGGAGTGCGTGGCTGTAGGTTAGCGGATAGTGATTGTGACACTGAACAACGCGCACCCGCCAAGCCTGCATGCCAAGTGTTTGACCGCCATGTACCCAAAACCAGGCAAAAAAGCCGTAGGCTATCGTAAACAGATAGAGGGTTTTTAGCAGTGAGCTGCTGCCAATTTGTGACTGTTCCATGAGCAGTGTTAGGGGGATAAAGGCGATAAAAATCACCGCAGCAAGCAGCATGGTGTCATACAAAATGACCCCTAAACGGCGTGGCAGGCTACAGCGTTGCCACTGTTGCGAATCGCGCGGCTCGCTCATGATCTCCTCTGGCAGGACTCCTGAACCTTGACGGCAGGGGTGTGGTGGATTTTGTGCCCATGTTTTTTAGCATGAAAAGAGCACCGAACTCTATATGAAGTCATGCGCAGATTATATACCCAAACTACTTGGAAATGCAGGTAGGCGGCAAAGTCGCGAATCCCCATGAGCATAGATAAACTATGTGATTGGGGTGAGCGACTGCAGCTAACGACCCTGCAGTTTCAAGTAGAAAGGGTATAGCTGAGGCAGGGGGAACAGGGTTTTTTATGACCGACAAATGTTGATTGCGTAGCTTAGGATGCGTATGCTTTCAATCTTTCGGCCGAGAAATGCGGGTCGGTGGCTAGGGATGAGAGCGTTCCCATGAGTTTAGAGAGACTCAGTGATTGGGTGAGCGAGTGCGGACTAATGACCTAGCGTTTTCAAAACTGACGGGTATACCCTTTCTACTTGAAATTGCAGGGTCGTTGGCTGCAGTCGCTCACCCCAATCACTTAGTCAATCTAAGCTCATGGGGATTCGCGCCTTTGCCGCCTACCTGCATTTCCAAGTAGTTTGGGTAT
>JADGBN010000140.1 GCA_015231435.1 Gammaproteobacteria bacterium | reverse complement strand
TACCCAAAATCATTGGAAATGATGGAAGGCGGCAAAGTCGCGAATCCCCATGAGCATAGATTAACTATGTGATTGGGGTGAGCGACTGCAGCCAACGAACCAGCATTTTCAAGGATGACGGGTATATTAAGTAAACAGCTTCCCCACATCTACATCGGCAGTCTCCTGCAGCGGAAAATAGAGCAGTTTTTTTGCGGCAAAACCAAACATTTTTGCGACAATCAGATCGGGAAACTGTTCAATGCTCACATTATTGATATTGACACTATCGTTATAGAACTCACGTCGATCAGCAATGCTATTTTCCAGTCCACTGATGCGCACCTGTAGATGCTGAAAATTTTCGTTCGCTTTCAGTTCCGGGTAGGCTTCAGCAACCGCAAAGAGATTCCCTAATCCAAGTCGTAACGCACCTTCAGCACTACCCAGTGAGTCGATATCCCCTTGCGCCCGGGCGTCGGCAACCGCTGCACGCGCCTGCATCACCTTCTCTAGGGTCTGCTGTTCAAAATTAGCGTACTCGCGACAGACCGCAACCAGTTTAGGCAACTCATCATGGCGCTGCTTGAGCAACACTTCGATATTTGACCACGCTGCATCGACATTATGTTTTATTCGTACCAGCGCGTTATAGATGATAATGACGTAGAGCAGCAGCAGAATAAAACCACCCCAAAAGATAAACTGACCAATCTCCATACTGACTCTCCTTTCAATAAAACTAATTTGCCACCATTTACGCGCTCCAGAGCTGACGCAATCGCTGACGATTGATCTGTAACCACTGCAGGGCGATGATTGGGCTGGCGGAGTTAATCTCTCCGGCCTCTAGCCACTCCCAGGCACGTTGAAAGGGGACCACAAAAGCGTGAATATCCTCGCCCTCCGCATCCAAACCAAAAAAACCACCTGCCTGACGGCTGTCCACCTCGCCACAATAGAGGCTAATTGATTCAGAAGTTCCCCCGGGACTCACCAAATAGTCACAGATAAACGCTATGCGTCCGACCACACAGCCAGCCTCTTCCATGCTTTCACGCCGCGCCACGGCTTCGCAATCTCGCTCCTCATCCAGCACACCGGCAATGATCTCAATTAACCACGCACCCCCCGCTGCCGCTAAAGCGCCGACACGAAACTGCTCAATTAAGACCACCGCATCCTGATGCGGATCGTAAAGCAGCAGCGCCACGGCATTACCACGGTCAAGACATTCGCGCATCAGGGGTCGCGACACCCCGCCCTGAAAGAGTCGGTGCTGCAATTGATAACGCTTAAGACTAAAAAAGCCGCGATAGACCTCATCTTTGGCAATTAGGGTAATATCTTTCGGCTGCTGCGACCCGCGCAGACGCCAGGGCGGTGAAGGTGTGGCGTGATCCGTTGGTGACATTTAGCTTCTCCTACTGCATCGGCACAGCGCTGCTAAGCAGACAGTCACCCACCGAATCGGGTAAACAATAAACCCCTTCACGCCACTGTGCACCACCTAACAGTGCATGGCTCAAATTGGCATCGGACAACTTTGCCTCACGCAGATCGCTGTCACGCAGATCGGCAAAACTGAGATCAGCGTCGCGCAGATCGGCACCTTGCAGGCGGCTCTGGCGCAGATCTGCCCCTTTTAGGTTGGCTTCGCGTAAATTGGCATCACGCAGATCGCTATAACTGATATTACTATACGCCAGATCGGCTGATTCGAGTTCAACCTGACGTAAATTACTCGCTGGCATGAGTACACTGTGCAAGTTGGCTCCACGCAGATCGGCCCCGGGTAACTCCTGCGGCCCCATCAGACAGTTACGCCAGTTAACCCCCGCAACGGCGGGCGCCTGACAGTTAGCCACATCTCGTACATCCTTATCGGGAGAGAGCCACCAGAGCAGTGCCAACAGTAATGAGAAGAGCAGCGGAAAGGCAAAATAGAGAAGACGTTGCGGTAAGGTCATCACCGGATGCAACAGGTTCAGATGACCCGCTGTTTGGCTAAAGAGACGTTCTGACTCAGCATCCATCCACGCCGCTGTATGCACGATATAAGCACGTTCATCCTGCGCAAACAGGCTGTTCTCCTCGGTAAATTGGTGAGGCTGCAACCACGGGATCGCATCACGGCTTAACCACTGCTTGCGATCCACACTAAAGCGGTCACTGTTACCCAGCGCACCAAGAATAGCGTAATGAACCAACTGAGCGGGCGAAAACGGCCCCAGCAGCTCGCCACTACCGTGCTGACAGTACCACGCTTGACCACTATCTGTTGCCATAAATGCCTCAATTACCCCACTGCCTTGGCTCATCTTAACCAATCATACCACCTGACGACCAGCAGACGAACGCTGACGACTCTGTTATCCTCTCATTTTAATCCCCCCTGAAGAAGATTTTGACCGTAACCGTTCAGACCCCCACTACTTTTTCTCCCTCTCCCTTTGGGAGAGGGTTGGGGTGAGGGTAAAAAAAGTAGGGTGTCTGAACATTTACTTTTAACCCTAAGGATAACCATGCGGAATAAACTATTATGAAACGAGTCGGTGCCCATGTCAGCGCCAGTGGCGGAGTCGAGAATGCACCGCTCAATGCCCAGGCCATTGGTGCAAAGGCGCTGGCACTATTTACCAAAAACCAGCGACAGTGGTCAGCCAAACCCTTAAGTGAAGAGTCGATTGCTGCCTTTCAGCAGAATCTTGAAGCTGCCGCCATTCGTGCCGATCTGGTACTTCCCCACGACAGCTATCTAATTAACCTTGGCCATCCAGACGCTGAAAAGCGGGAGAAGTCCCGCCTTGCTTTTTTAGATGAGATGCAACGCTGCCGGCAGCTCGCCATTCCGCTGCTTAACTTTCATCCCGGCTCGCATCTTAATGAGATAAGTGAAGAGGCTTGTCTAACACTCATTGCCGACTCCCTTAACCGCACCCTTGAACAGTGTGAAGGGGTGACAGCGGTCATTGAGAATACCGCCGGGCAGGGAAGCAATATGGGGTATCGCTTTGAGCATCTGGCGACAATTATCGGGCAGATTGAGGATAAGTCACGTATCGGTGTCTGCCTAGATACCTGCCACACTTTTACTGCGGGCTATGATTTGCGAGACCGAACCAGTTGCGAGGCCACCTTTACTGAGTTTGCCGATGTTGTCGGCTTTCACTATCTGCGGGCGATGCACCTCAACGACTCAAAACCCGATCTCGGCAGCCGTGTTGACCGTCATCATTCCATTGGTCACGGCAAACTCGGTATCGAAGTGTTCCGCTACATTATGAATGACCCACGCTTTGAGGAGATCCCCATGGTACTGGAGACGATTGACGAGAATCTCTGGCCTGAGGAGATTGCCCTGCTTTACAGCTTTATCACTCATTGACTCTCCACCTTCCGCCCGTGGTAAGCATTACTACAGGCGGAAGATAGCGTCACTAACCGCCTAAAACTTCTCGATTTTTCCCGCAGCGGCGAGGGCATCAAGATAGTCATTAATCTGCTGCTGTTGCAGTAACTGACGCAGCTGTCCCTTTAACATCTCAAGGGTCGGCGGCTCGCTCTTGCGCTCTGCTTCGCGTTTAATTACATGCCAGCCAAATTGTGACTGTACCGGCGTTTTACTTAACGCGCCATCACTCATCGCCACCACCGCATCAGAGAAGGGTTTAACCATCTGTTGTGCCGAAAACCAGCCTAAATCACCGGCGTTATCCTTACTGCCCGGATCGGTTGAGAGCTCCGCTGCCAGCGTCGCAAAATCTGCGCCACCACCCAGCTTGGCAATCACCCCTTTCGCCTCATCCTCGGTCGCCACCAGAATATGGCTGGCTTTATACTCACTGCGAATCATCTCGGGACGACGTTTCTCATACTCTTTAGCAATATCGGCATCGCTAACCGCATTATCGGCAAGATATTTGGTCAGGGTAAAACTGACCAACAGACGAGAGCGCAACTCCTCCATCTGTTCAACAAATTTAGGATCCTTTGCCAGCGACTTTTTCTCGGCATCCTGAAGCAACAGACGATGACGAATCATCTCTTCCATCGCATCTGCCTCACTTGGCTTCTGCTTGGCGGCAGCGTAATTGGTTAGCATAAACTGCTCAAGCTGTGCCTGGGTGATCGCCTGACCATTAACCGCTGCCAGCTTCTTGTCACTCTCGGCGGCAGAGAGCGATGTTTGCAGCATTAAAATTGAGCCTAATGCCGTAACAGCCATTAACCGATGTATATTTTTCATGCAATTTCCTATAGTTAAGTAAGGGTAAAGAGGGTGATAACTAGCCGTCACAACTAAATAGCAGCGGCATCAATGGTTAGTGCGTGAATCTCACTGCCCATTAAACAATCCAATGCTGCATAAATTTGGCGATGACACTGCAAGGGCGTTTTTCCCGCAAAGGCTGAGGCACGAATACGCACCGCAAAATGACCCGCGCCGCCCGCACTCGCGTGTCCTGCATGTTGCTGGCTATTATCGGTAATTTCAAGCAGCGTCGGTAAAAAAGCGACCTGCAACAGCTGACGAATCATGCTAACGCGCTCGCTCTCCTGATTCGGGATCAGTTTTTGCGGAATATGACTCATTGGGGAAAGACTCGTTTAAAAGGTTTAACAGTGACCCGCTGATAGATACCAGCAACCACGTAGGGATCGGCGGCGGCCCATGCCTCTGCCGCTGCGAGATCGGCAAATTCAGCAACGATCACGCTACCGGTAAAACCAGCCTCGCCCGGCTCAAGCGAATCCAGTGCCGGATTAGGCCCTGCCAACAGCAGCCTACCCTCTGCCTGTAACTGCTGCAAACGCTCCAGATGCGCTGGTCGCGCAGCCAAACGAAGCGATAACGAGTCGGGATTATCCTCACCAACGATTGTGTACAACATAGCTATTGATCCTTATTTTGCGCAACGAGTTCTTCCGTATCAGCGGTATGGCGGGCAATATAGAAGGCCTGAGCAATCACAAAGAGAAACGTTAGCCCTAACATGCCAAAGAGCTTAAAGTCCACCCACAACGCCTCCTGCTCCTTGGCACTCTCGCAAAAAGCGGCAATTTGCGCAGCCAGTACCGAGCAGTTTTCAATATCGACAACCTCACCTGCCGCCTCGGTCAGTAACTGCTCAGCCTGAAAATAGAGCGAGGCGACATAAACATTGGCAACGCCCATTAGAAAGAAGAAGCCTATCCATGCACCATTAAGATTACGCCACACCTTGGCAGGCAGACTCACCGCATGACTCATCATCCGCTCAACCATCACCTTATCACCGATCCAATGGCTGACAATAAAAGCAACAGCAAACAGCCAGTTCACCGCAGTCGGTTTCCACATAAAGAAGGCGCGATCATGGAAAATAAGCGTTGCCCCACCAAGCAGCGTAATCAGTGCAAGGGTAAAGAGGTGCATCTTCTCAAAGCGGCGATGTTTCAGCCAAAAGAGCGCCACCTGCAGCACCGAGGTGACAATGGCGACAATCGTAGCGATATAAATATCGTAAGTTTTGTACGCGATAAAAAAAAGAAGGATAGGGAAAAAATCGAATAGAAGTTTCACGCGGATAATATCTGTGTGGTCTGAAGAGGCGCACAATCTACCATAAAGCGGGGGCTGAATCTCTAGGATGCATTAAAAAGTAGGCTATATTTCTGTTAACACCTACCCAGTCACCGCAATATCTACTAGAATCACCCCATGGAAATCGGACAGAGCACCAGCAATCCACTGCTACAACAGCTACAAAGCCGTCAAATGGGTACGACGGCAGATCCGCGCCTGCGCATCTCCCCCGATCCTGAATCCCGCACTTCGGCAAGACAGCGCCAGGAGAACAACAGTTATCAACCTCCGGCAAAAGGTAGCGAAAGTTTTGCCAGTCTCCGTGACGCACTGACCATTAGCGGCACCCCAACTGACAGTGCCAACGCCACCTACAACAATTTAAGCAGCGCCGCCACTGGTAACAACAGCGCAGCTATCTCCACACAACGCTTTGAAGCACCCGGCAACAACGCCCTGTTTGGCCCCCGCCAACTACAAATGGCGCTGCAAACCTATAACAGCGCCAACGCCTCACCGATGATTGTTGGTGGTGGTAGCCAAATCCCCCGCCTCGATATGGTGGTTTAACCCTCTTATCCTGATGTTCAGGATGAACACGACACTGCTTCGGCAAGGATTACGCCACATGGGCACAACTCAGTTCCGAGGCTAATGTACCTTCAATTCCGGCCTTCGCCGGTGTAACAGACTGACGTTCGTTGCTACACAATAATTTTTTTGCGCGACTTGACTATCAACCTTTTCGGCATATAGTTGAACCGTCAGGGTACGATGCCTGACCTAACACCTCTCATTATTCAGCCTAGCCAAGGTGACGCCCATGTTCAGAAAAGCTCTCCCCGTGATGACCGTTTCAACCCTCTGCCTCTCTCTAATCAGTTGTGGTGGCGGAGACAGCAGCAGCACCCCGTCGACAACAATCAGCAGTGAAAGTACTCCCCCCAGCAAAAACCTCACCACAGTTGCTGCAAAGGCAAGTTCTGCCACGGTGACCAAATCAGTCTTAGGCGCAAAAGTCACACTATCGGGGGCCTTACTCGAAGGAACCCAAAAAAATCAGAAAAGAGATCACCTTAAAAGCGGATCTATGGCCGCACGCCAGTCACAGGATTATGATATTCCCTGCGACTATGGTGGCTCCATGTTACTATCAATGTCTGATGATGGAAGTGAGATGACTGTCGTTGCCTCTGGATGTGACTCCGGCAATGACTGGAGTGATGGCCCAATGATCATCATCTCCACTAATAATGGTGAAACTGGAAGCATCCAGCTCGGTGATGCGGATCATCAACTCGAAGAGGGGAGCGATTACCGCAACATCACCTATGGT
>JADGBN010000013.1 GCA_015231435.1 Gammaproteobacteria bacterium | reverse complement strand
TCTAGGAGAGACTCATGGAACAGGCATTACTCTATATGGCAGGCGCGATTATGATGGGATTAGGGGCACTCGGTGCCGCTGTAGGCATTGGTATTCTCGGTGGTCGCTTTCTTGAGGGCGCTGCCCGCCAGCCAGAACTGATTCCGATGCTGCGCACCCAGTTCTTTATCGTCATGGGTCTGGTTGACGCCGTTCCGATGATCGCTGTCGGTCTTGCCATGTACGTTCTCTTTGCTGTTGCCGGATAGAGAGAGTGCGCGATCACCATAACCGGGATTGAGATAGTGGTATGAATATCAATGCGACCTTAATTGGACAGGCAATTACCTTCTTTGTCTTTGTCTGGTTCTGTATGAAATTTGTCTGGCCGCCGATTATGCAGGCGCTGGAGGAACGCAAGAAAAATATTGCCGATGGTCTGGCAGCCGCAGAGCGCGGTCGTCATGAACATGAGTTGGCTGAACAGCGTGCCATAGAGATATTGCATGAAGCCAAAGAAGAGGCACGAAGCATTATTACCCAAGCACATAACCGCGGTATTGAGCTCATCGAAGAGTCCAAGGGTTCGGCGCGTGTTGAGGGTGATCGTCTGCTGGTGGCTGCCCACGCTGAGATTGAACAAGAGGTTAATCGTGCGCGTGAGCTGCTACGGCAACAGGTTGCGCAACTCGCCATCGAAGGGGCTTCACGGGTCATTCGCCGTGAAATTGATGCTAAAGTTCATAGCGACCTTCTTGCTGAAGTCGCAGCGAAGATATAGAGCAACTCCATGGCAGAAAAACAGACGGTTGCACGACCCTACGCCCAGGCAGTTTTTGCCTTGGCACAAGAGGGCGGATCTATTGATGCGTGGTCAGCAGCGCTCGAGTTTCTTGATCTCCTGTTGCAGGATGGCGAGCTTCTGGCACTGGTCGCCAACCCCGGATTTGACAACGGCAAAGTTGTCAAAATTATCACCGACATTGCAGACAAGCGACTCGATCCGTCGCAGCTGAAGTTCATTGAACTCCTGCTTGAAAAGGGTCGCCTTGAGCTGGTGCCGCAGATCCGCACCCTGTTTGAAGTAGCCCGCAGCGAGTCGCAGGGCAGTATTGAAGCCACCATTGTTACAGCCGTCGCGCTCAACCCAGAACAGCTTGCCGTTTTTGCCGCAGCACTTAAAGGCCGATTCGGGCGAGAGGTGTCGTTACAGGCCAGTGTCGATGAGACAATTATCGGTGGCGCCATTATCCGCGCCGGTGATAAAGTCATTGATGGTTCTGTCGCAGGTCGGCTGCAAAGTCTGGCACACCAACTAATCCACTGAAGTGAATTCGTCATTTAGGAAACTCATGCAATGCAATTAAATCCCTCTGAAATCAGCGAACTAATCAAGGCACGCATCGCCAGCTTCGATAGCGTTAGTGAGGCGCGTACCGAAGGCACCGTGGTCAGCCTGACTGACGGTATTAGCCGCATTCATGGCCTTGCCGACGTAATGGCAGGCGAAATGCTGGAGTTTCCTAATGCCATCTTTGGTCTGGCACTTAACCTTGAACAGGACTCGGTTGGTGCGGTTATTCTTGGCGACTACAAAAAAATTTCCGAAGGTGATTCGGTTAAATGTACTGGCCGAATTATGGATGTTCCCGTTGGCGAGGCACTGCTTGGACGCGTGGTCGACTCCCTAGGTCTGCCGATTGACGGACGTGGTGAAATTAAGACCACCGAACGATCCCCCATTGAGAAGATCGCCCCCGGCGTACTCTGGCGTAAATCAGTTGATCAGCCGCTACAGAGTGGACTAAAAGCGATAGACGCGATGGTTCCTGTAGGTCGTGGTCAACGTGAGTTGATTATCGGTGATCGCCAAACCGGTAAAACTGCGGTAGCCATCGATACCATCATTAATCAGAAGGGCACCGGTGTTAAGTGTATCTATGTAGCAGTCGGACAGAAAGCCTCTTCTGTCGCCAACGTGGTGCGCAAGCTTGAAGAGCATGGCGCCATGGAGCACACCATTGTGGTTGCGGCGACCGCAGCGGACTCGGCAGCGATGCAGTACATTGCCCCCTACTCCGGTTGTACCATGGGTGAGTATTTCCGTGATCGCGGCGAGGATGCCCTTATCGTTTATGATGATCTGACCAAACAGGCGTGGGCCTATCGTCAGGTCTCGCTGCTACTGCGTCGCCCTCCGGGTCGCGAAGCCTATCCCGGTGATGTCTTCTACCTTCACTCACGTCTCTTAGAGCGTGCTGCACGGGTTAATGAAGCCTATGTCGAAAAAGCGACCAACGGCGCCGTAAAGGGTAAAACCGGTTCATTAACCGCCCTGCCGATTATTGAGACGCAGGCGGGTGATGTCTCCGCCTTCGTTCCGACAAACGTCATTTCAATTACGGATGGTCAAATCTTCCTTGAGTCTGACCTTTTTAACGCCGGTATTCGCCCTGCGATTAATGCCGGTCTCTCGGTCTCCCGCGTCGGTGGCGCAGCGCAGACTAAAATTATTAAAAAGCTCGGCGGTGGCATACGTCTTGACCTTGCCCAGTATCGTGAACTTGCCGCCTTTGCGCAGTTTGCCTCAGATCTTGATGAGTCGACACGCAAAGCGATTGAGCGTGGCCAGCGGGTGACGGAACTGATGAAACAGAAGCAGTACCAACCCCTGAGTGTTGCTGAGATGGCGGTCTCACTCTTTGCCGCTAACCAAGGCTATCTTGATGATGTCCCGGTTGCACGCGTCGTTGAGTATGAATCGACGCTGCTCACCTATATGAAGCGCGAGCATAGTGATCTGATGGATTCAATCAATGCCAAGGGTGAGTACAGCGGCGCCGTCGATGAGGCAATTCGTAGCGCCCTGGATAAGCGCCGTGAACTCTGGGAGCGTGGCGAAATCGCCTAACGCAGCCTTTAAAGCATCATTATAAATCACGGTATTACCCGACAAGATCTGCTGGAGTAGAGGTTAATGGCAAGCGGAAAAGAGATTCGCACGAAGATTAAAAGTGTGCAGAGCACGCGCAAAATCACCAGCGCGATGGAGATGGTGGCCGCAAGCAAAATGCGTAAAGCACAGGAGATGATGATTGCCAGCCGTCCCTACGCCGAGAATATCCGTCGGGTAATTGACCATCTGATGTTTGCGCACCATGAGTACCGTCATCTGTTTATGCGCAGCCGTCCGGTCAGCCGTGTTGGCATTATTGTCATCTCCACCGATCGCGGCCTTTGTGGCGGTCTAAATACCAATATTTTCAAGACGGTAACCACCCTCATGAAAGGGTATCGTGATCAATCAGTCGAGGTGTCGCTCTGTGCCATCGGCTCTAAAGGTGGATCTTTCTTTAAACGTTTTGGCGGCAATGTTGTTGCGAAAAAGTCACACCTCGGCGACAAACCAACCGTTGAGATGTTAATCGGTACCGTCAAGGTGATGCTTGACAAGTTTTACAGTGGCGAAATTGACAAACTTGAGTTGGTCTATAACCGCTTTGTCAATACGATGAGTCAACAGCCAGTCGTTGATCAAATTCTCCCTATTGTTGCCAGTCAAGAAAATAAGCAATTACGCCATCACTGGGACTATATCTATGAGCCTGAGGCCAAGGAAGTGCTCGATGGCCTACTGATGCGTTTTGTCGAGTCATCAGTCTATCAAGGTGTCGTTGAAAATAATGCCTGTGAGCAGTCGGCCCGCATGGTGGCGATGAAAGCGGCTACCGATAACGCAGGTGAACTGATTGACGGATTACAGCTTGCCTACAACAAGGCGCGTCAGGCAGCGATTACACAAGAGTTGTCAGAAATTGTCGGCGGTGCGTCGGCCGTTTAATGACAGTAATCTACACAAAATTTAGCAAAAACTGGAATAGGTAAAGCGATGAGCTCTGGAAAAATTGTACAAATTATTGGGGCGGTGGTGGATGTTGCGTTTCCCCGCGAAGGACTACCCAAAATCTATGATGCCCTCATTGTTGAAGAGGCAAACATCACCCTTGAGGTACAACAGCAACTGGGTGATGGTGTTGTTCGTGCAATTGCCATGGGCTCAACCGACGGTTTACGCCGTGGCATGAAAACCGACAATACCCATGCGCCGATTAGCGTACCGGTGGGCAAGGGCACACTCGGTCGCATCATGGACGTGCTGGGCAACCCTGTCGATGAAGCGGGACCGGTTAGCTGTGAAAAGAGAATGCCTATTCACCGCAAGCCCCCAGCCTACGCCGAGCAGGCGACTGGCGTTGAGGTTTTAGAGACCGGTATTAAAGTAATTGACTTGGTCATGCCAATCGCCAAAGGCGGTAAAATTGGTCTCTTTGGCGGTGCCGGTGTGGGTAAAACTGTCACCCTAATGGAGCTTATTCGTAACATTGCCGTCGAACACTCAGGTTCATCGGTCTTTGCCGGCGTGGGTGAACGTACGCGTGAGGGTAATGACTTTTACCATGAGATGCGTGAAGGTGGCGTTCTTGACAAGGTTGCACTGGTTTATGGCCAGATGAACGAGCCACCGGGCAACCGTCTGCGTGTCGCCTTAACTGGTCTGACGATGGCGGAGTATTTCCGTGATGAGGGTTCTGACGTATTGATGTTTATTGATAACATCTACCGCTACACCCTTGCCGGAACAGAGGTCTCTGCGCTTCTCGGACGGATGCCCTCGGCGGTTGGTTATCAACCAACCCTAGCTGAGGAGATGGGCGCCCTACAGGAGCGGATCACCTCAACCAAAACGGGGTCAATAACCTCCTTCCAGGCAGTTTATGTACCGGCAGATGACCTCACTGACCCTTCACCTGCGACCACCTTTGCCCACCTTGATGCCACCTTGGTACTGTCGCGTCAGGTGGCCGAACTCGGGATCTATCCTGCGGTTGATCCACTAGACTCCACCTCGCGTATTCTTGACCCGCTGGAGATTGGCGAAGAGCACTACAATGTCGCGCGTTCCGTACAGTCGACACTGCAACGCTACAAAGAGCTGCGCGATATTATCGCCATTCTTGGCATGGATGAGCTCTCTGAGGATGACAAGCTGATTGTCTCCCGTGCGCGTAAAATTCAACGCTTTCTTTCACAACCTTTCTTTGTTGCCGAAGTCTTTACCGGTTCGCCCGGTAAGTATGTCTCACTTAAGGAGACCATTGCCGGCTTTAAGGCAATTGTCGCTGGTGAGTACGATCACCTTCCGGAGCAGGCGTTCTATATGGTGGGCTCTATTGACGAAGCCGTTGAAAAGGCAAAATCGCTTTAATCAAGCGAACCAGATCGCCGCCTAAGTTAATGACTCGATAGGGAGAAGAGAGAAATGGCAGTAACCATGCACGCCAATATCGTCAGTGCGGAGGGACAGATCTTCTCCGGCACCGTCGAACAACTCTATGCCCCGGGGATTATGGGGGAGCTGGGTATCTATCCGCGTCATACCCAGCTACTGACGCACCTAAAGCCAGGTGAGGTGCGGGTTGTGGTTAGCGATAATCATGAGGAGTTTTTTTACGTCTCCGGTGGCATTCTTGAGGTGCAACCCCATGTTGTCACCCTGCTTGCGGATACCGCCCTGCGCGCCAAGGATATCGATGCCGCTGCCGCTGAAGAGGCACGCCGCCACGCAGAAGAGATGATGGCAGGATCACACGCCAGTGATTTTGATTTTGCCCGTGCCAAAGCAGAGCTTGCTGAAGCCGTTGCACAACTTAAAACCATTGAAGATCTACGCCGCAAAATGAAAGGTGCGCGCCACGCCTAAAGGATACGCTGGCTAACGCTATTGCCATCGAGTTAACCGCAAGACTCAAGGGACAGCACCACTGTCCCTTTTTTATTTAACTATGACAAAGTTGGGGAATATACCTATGGATAAAGTCACACGAGGTCTAGTCGTCGCCGTCACCTACTCCATCGATGATGCGAAGGGTGAGCTGGTGGAACGGATTGACCTGCCGGTACACATTCTCTACGGTGAGAAGAGCGGCTTAATTGAGAAGGTCGATGCGGCACTCGAAGGGCGTGCTGTTGGCGACAAATTTACGGTTGATCTCACCCCTGAGGAGGGGTTTGGTGCTTGGCATGAAGACCTGACCTTTACCGATCTCATTGAAAATGTACCAGAAGAGTATCGCTACCTTGGGGCAACAGCAGAGTTTCAGAACGATAGTGGCGAGGTACGCCAGTTCGTGGTCACCCAGATCGACAACGCCAGCATTACCCTTGATGGCAACCACCCTTTTGCTGGTAAAGCGCTAAAGTTTCATCTAAAAATTGATGCGATTCGTGAACCCACCGCAGCAGAGCTGGCCAACGGCGTTGACGCTACCCCAGGTGGTGGCATCGCTGGCACCCTCTCATCGACGCTGCACTAAGTTAAAACCGCTATGGATAATCTTGAAGTTATTATTCTCGCGGCAGGTGCCGGCACGCGAATGCGCTCACAACTCCCCAAAGTTCTCCAGCCGCTGGCGGGCAGACCGCTGCTGGCACATGTGCTGGCGACCGCTAAAAGCCTGACGCCAAAGCGCATCCACCTTGTCTATGGCCACGCTGGCGATGCGGTAAAAGCAGCGTTTGCCAAGGAGAACCTTAACTGGATAGAGCAGATAGAACTGCGGGGAACCGGTGATGCTGTCAAACAGGCACTGCCCCACACGACAAGCGGCTCACAGCTTTTGATTCTCTATGGCGATGTGCCACTGACGCGCCAGGAAACCCTTGAAGCACTCCTTGGCCACCGCGATAACAGCGCCATTGCGCTACTGAGTGTGGCGCTTGAAAACCCCAGCGGCTACGGACGCATTGTCCGTAACAGTCGTAACGCAGTGACCGCCATTGTTGAAGAGAAGGATGCCAGTGCCGAAATTAAGACAATCACTGAAATTAATAGCGGCATTCTCACCCTCAAGCAGTCGGACGCCACCCTGTGGGTTAACCAGCTCGATAATCGCAATGCTCAGGGTGAATACTATCTCACGGACATTATTGCGATGGCAGTTAACACCGGTCAAAAAGTGACCGCCGTAAAAATTACCGATGCCAATGAGGTCGCCGGAGTGAATACCCGGCAACAGCTTGCTGCACTGGAGCGCAGCTATCAACTGCGTCAGGCGGAACAGCTAATGCAGCAGGGAGTCACCCTAATTGACCCGAGTCGCCTCGATATTCGCGGTGAAGTCAGCGTTGGCAATGATACGATTATTGATGTTAACGTCATTCTCTCTGGCAACGTCAGCATTGGCAACCACGGCCGCATTGGCGCCAACACCATTATCCATAACAGCACCCTGGGTAATGGCGTCACGGTTGAGGCGATGAGTCAAATCGATGGCAGTAATATCGCCGACGAATGTACGATTGGTCCGTTTGCCCGCCTCCGCCCGGGCAGCGAACTTGCCCCTCATGCACGCATTGGCAATTTTGTTGAAATTAAAGCGAGTCAAATCGGCGAGGGCTCCAAGGTCAACCATTTAAGCTATATAGGCGACACGACTATGGGCGAACGCGTGAACATTGGTGCCGGCACCATCACCTGCAACTATGACGGTGCCTACAAACACCGCACCACGATTGGTAATGATGCCTTTATTGGCTCTGATACACAGCTAATAGCACCGGTTAACGTTGGTGACGGCGCTACGATTGGTGCGGGTTCAACGATTAGCAAAGATGCGTCTGCGGGTGGCCTGACCTTAAGCCGCGCTTCACAAAAACATATCGCCAACTGGCAACGACCACAAAAAAGAGAGGCTGAATGACCGCATACCTGACGCCGCTACTTCTACTGCTGCTGCTTAATTTTCCCCTGCTAGCCGCTGCTGAGGAGGGTCTCAGTGGCAGCGCCACAGCAGCCACTACCTCGGCAGCGGCGACGGCAACGACGCTGAGTAACGAAAGCAGTCAAACGGATAACATCTTCACCGAACACCGTGAACCGACCACCCTTGAAAGGCTAACCATACTGCGCAGCGAACTCCTTAGCGAACGCAAAACACTGGAGACCTTGCGCAAAGCCCTTACCCGCGAAAAGCGCGATGAAGAGATAGCCAATCTTAACCTGCGTATCGCCAATCTCAGTAAAACGATTGATACCATTAGCAGCAACTTTGACAGGATAGCCCAGGGTGGGACCGATATAGAGTCCCTTGAGGATAAGGAGACAAGCGCAACCTTCAATTGGCAGGATGAGTTAATTGCCATTACCCGCCCCCTCCTGAGCAGCCTGAAAGATATTACCGAAAAGCCGCGACAGATTGAGCACCTGCGCAGTTCAATGATACGCCTGCAGCAAAATCAGCGCACCATCAGCGCGACCATCTCATCACTGCAAGCCCTGATCAATGAAAAACCGGAAAAAGAGGTTCTGGCACGATTAAAGATTCTTCTTGACCAGTGGCAGCAGCGCCAGAAAGAGACCAGCAATGCTATTGAGATGGCGGAGTATGAGATAGCCTCCCTGCAAGGAGAGGTTGGTTCAAACTGGCAAGCGATAGGATCCGCCCTGAAGCAGTTCTTTGCCGGCCGTGGCTTAACGCTGCTAATTGCCCTTTGCGCGCTTCTCGCTGTTTGGCTGGTGAGTCTTAGCCTGCGCAACCTTGCGATCCTCTTCACCCCAGACAAAAACTTTACCCAGTCACGACGCCAGCGCAATCGCCAACGCGCAATTAACTATATGTACCGCCTAATTACCGGCATCTTTATGGTAGTAGTGATGATGGTGGTCTTCTACAGCCGCAGTGACGTGCTGCTGCTGGCACTGGTGATTATCGCGGTTATTATGCTGCTGCTGACGATACGCGAAACACTGCCAAAATATATTAAAGAGATCCGCGTCCTGCTCGATTTTGGCTGCGTTCGTGAAGATGAGCGGATGATCTACAACGGTATTCCCATGGAGGTCTGCTCAATTGGCACCTTTGCGATTCTGCGCAACCCAGAGCTCGATGGCGTCATTCGCCTGCCGTTAGAGAAAATTGTTGACGATGTTTCGCGGCCATCAGGTAAAGAGGATTGGTTTTCCTGCAGTGTCGGCGACTTTTTGATGCTAAGTGACGGACGTATTGTCGAGGTCAAGCAACTCACTGTTGAGATAGCAGTGGTGATGGCCGCGAGTAGCCAGCTCTGCATCCCTATTAGTGAATTTTACAATAGCTCATTTCGCAACCTCTCCCGCGTCGGCTATGGCATACCGATGGTTTTTGGTATTGATTATGCGCATCAGGCGATTGCCCTTGATGAAGTGCCACTAAAGATGAAAGGAGCGCTGCAACAGGCACTAAACGAGTCAGAGTGGAGCGCCATGGTTAATCAACTATTGGTTGAGTTTAAGGAGGCGGGCGCAAGTTCCCTCGACTACATTATCTACCTCAGTATGAAAAAGGAGGCAGCGCCCTTCTATTTCAATCTGCAGCGCCTGATACAACAGACCCTGGTCAGGCTCTGTAATCAAGAACAGTGGGGCATCCCCTTTGCACAACTTACCATCCATCAAGGTGAAGGGTTTGGCGCCCTCACGCTTAAGGGGGAGTAACCTGCAATCATCGCCGATCAGTGCCTGAGAGGCACTGATCAGGCAGCGGGTTAATGCCAACTGAACCACTAACGCCCAGTACGAACTCACCACAAGCGGCTCATCAGCCACAACACCCCTACCCCCCAACCATGCACCAGCAAAGTGCACTGGCAAAGAGGCTGCTGCACAATAGTGCAGAACTTCCCAGAGCGATCGCCCCGAATATAAACTAACCATCTGTTTTTATTTATAAAATAAAATTGGCACAAGCTGTGCATTAAGGTAATTGAAGCTTGCTTTTTATATCTCATTTTTAACCAGATTTTAGCCAACAGAGGATTTAAACCATGAAGATGATAACCGCCATTATCAAGCCTTTTAAGCTTGATGATGTTCGTGAGGCCCTTTCAGAAATAGGGGTGCAGGGGATTACCGTGACCGAGGTCAAAGGTTTTGGACGGCAGAAAGGCCATACAGAACTCTACCGTGGTGCAGAGTATGTGGTTGATTTTTTGCCCAAAGTAAAAATTGAGGCGGCGGTGGCCGCAGAGCTGGTTGAGCAGGTGATTGACGCCATTCGCGGTGCGGCCAACAGCGGCAAAATTGGTGACGGCAAAATCTTTGTCACGCCGATTGAACAGGTGATGCGCATCCGAACCGGTGAAACCGGCAACGAGGCTCTTTAATCTCTTCCCCTAAATTAAGGAAACAGTCATGGAAAACTCCATTTTTGAACTGCAGTACGCCCTAGATACCTTCTACTTTTTGGTGATGGGTGCTTTAGTAATGTGGATGGCAGCCGGTTTTGCGATGCTGGAGGCCGGTCTGGTACGGTCAAAAAATACCACCGAAATTCTTACTAAAAATATTGTCCTCTATGCTATCGCCTGTACCGCTTATATGGCGATTGGCTATGAGCTCATGTATGGCGGCGGCACCTTTCTTAAAGATCTGGCACTAGATGGCGCCAGCAGTGCCGAACTTCTCGGTGAAGCGGTGCTGGCCGAGTCGGCAGAAGCTGGCTTTGCCGGCGGTTCGGTCTACTCAAATGCCTCAGACTTCTTCTTTCAGGTAGTCTTTGTTGCCACGGCGATGTCAATTGTCTCCGGTGCCGTTGCTGAACGCATGAAGCTCTGGGCGTTTCTTGCCTTTGCGGTGGTAATGACCGGCTTTATCTACCCGATGGAGGGGAGCTGGACATGGGGTGGTCAGTCAGTCTTTGGCCTCTTCAGCCTAGGTGATGACTATGGTTTCTCCGACTTTGCCGGCTCCGGTATTGTTCACCTTGCCGGTGCCAGTGCTGCTTTGGCTGGGGTATTACTGCTGGGTGCCCGCAAAGGAAAATATGGGCCAAATGGTGCGATACATCCGATTCCCGGCGCTAACCTGCCGATGGCAACCCTGGGAACCTTTATTTTATGGCTGGGATGGTTCGGCTTTAATGGTGGCTCGGTGCTTAAACTCGGCGACATTGCCAGTGCTAACACCGTCGCCATGGTCTTTGTTAATACCAACGCAGCCGCTGCCGGTGGTCTTATCGCAGCACTGCTGGTTGCCCGCATTCTCTTTGGCAAGGCCGATTTAACCATGACCCTTAACGGTGCACTGGCAGGTCTGGTCGCGATTACGGCAGAGCCCTCAACACCGACGCCACTGGTCGCAACGATGATTGGTGCCATTGGTGGTGCCCTGGTCGTCCTTTCGGTTATTGCGCTGGACAAGCTGAGAATTGATGACCCTGTCGGTGCTATCTCGGTTCACGGCACCGTCGGCATCTGGGGTCTGATGGCCGTCCCGCTCACCAAAGCTGAGGCGAGCTTTACCGGTCAGTTTATGGGGTTAATCACCATTTTCCTCTGGGTATTTGTCACCAGCTTCATCGTTTGGCTGGTGCTTAAGGTCATCACCGGTATTCGTGTCTCGGAAGAGGATGAGTATGAGGGTGTTGACCTCAGCGAATGCGGTATGGAAGCCTATCCTGAATTTACTAAATCTTAATCTAAACCTCCTCAGGTGATTTGCGCCCCATAGCAGTTATGGGGCGCTTTTTTTTGCCTGCAAATGACCCACTATCCATTCCCCCGACACGCCTAGCACGTTAAACTAGGGACTTGCTTAATCGGGTGTGCCCATGGCCAATAAAAGTCTCTCCTTCTATGCTAACGATGCTTTTGCTTATGTCAAAACCTACGATAGCCTGCGCCCCAAGTCGCTGGAGCAGATCCGTGCCCTAAAAGATCGCTTTGAAAAGCAGTTTTGGGAGGGGGGCAGTAATGACGAGTTCTATAACGTCAAAATGCGTGCCTTCGAAGACTCCATTCTCAATAAACTCGAAGGTGTCGAACCCGATCTGGTCTCTCTGGATAAAGATGGCAGCAGCCTGAATGAATATCAGGACCAGATTGAAGCGATGGAGGATAAAATAAGCAAGTTGGAAAGAACGATTCAACAACAGATAAAAGAGATTGCCGAGTTACAGAGCGGACAGGAGAGCCTCGGTGACAATCTCACACAAAAAGATGTCATTATTAAAGAGTTACGCCGCCGTATTGCGAACAATCATGAAGTTTTCCGCATCTCCGGGGTGGTATTAGCAATGATCTCCTTCTTTATTCTTTACATGGTTATCTGGAGATAATATGAAACCGTTACGCAAAGTTGTCCTGCCCGTTGCCGGTCTTGGCAGCCGTTTTCTCCCTGCGACAAAGGCGATTCCCAAAGAGATGCTGCCAGTGGTAGATAAACCGCTGATTCAATATATTGTTGAGGAGGCAGCGGAGGCGGGTATTACCGACATTATTCTCGTCACCCACTCCGATAAATCAGCCATTGAAAACCATTTTGATAAACGCTTTGAGCTTGAGTCTGAACTCATTCGACGTGGCAAAACCGATCTCCTGCAACTGAAGCGCAGCACCACCCCGAGCACCGTGCGCATTATCAGTGTGCGTCAACCTCAGGCACTGGGGCTAGGCCATGCGGTACTCTGCGCCGAACCGGTGATAGGTGATGAGCCTTTTGCCGTGATGCTCCCGGATGTCCTGATGTATCACCCCCAACGTAACTGTTTAACCCAGATGGTCGAGGTCTATAACCGCACCCATACCAGCATTATTGCCCTCGAGGAGGTGAATCCGGAGGATGTCAAAAAGTATGGGATTGCCGATGTAAAGGGAAACGATCTACGCATTGCCGGCATGGTGGAGAAACCCGAAGTTGACCAGGCGCCCTCCAACCTCTCCATTGTCGGCCGCTATATCTTCACGCCACGCATTATGGAGATTCTCCGTGAAACTCAACCCGGATCAGGCGGTGAGATCCAACTTACCGATGCCATGCAGGCGTTACTGGAATATGAAGTGATGTTCGGTTTTCTTTTTGACGGCATTAGTTACGACTGTGGCGATAAACAGGGCTTTTTACAGGCCACTGTTGAGTTTGCACTGCGCGACAAACATCTGTCCGATGATTTTCGCCGCTGGCTGAAGCCTTTTGCCGCAGCCCTCGACTAACCGTTTGACCATGAGTGTAAGCCAGGATGAGCAATCCGCCATTATCGCTTGCATTGAGGCGATCTGCCACTGTGGCTGCGACGCCGTGCGCGCTACCATGACGGTGCTGGAACAGGGGGGCAACCACACGCAGTGTCAACGTCTTACCGCACAGCAGCGTCTGCAGGTTCTGAGGGAACTCAAAGCAATAATGGCGGTCTATGATGCCCGCTAAATATAATGTAAAAAACCTACCCGCGGAGATTAACCATGAATCAACTTGAGCAACTCAAGCAAATGACCACCGTAGTTGCCGATACCGGCGACTTTGAATCGATGCGTGCCTATCGCCCGCAGGATGCCACTACTAACCCCTCACTCATTCTTAAGGCGGTGCAGCAACCCGAATACCGTCCTCTGCTCGACAGGACGCTGCAGGAGTACCGCCACTGCTCTACAGCGGAAATTATCGACCATCTGCTCATTCTTTTTGGCGTAAAGATCCTTGAAATTGTCCCCGGTCGTGTCTCCACCGAAGTCGATGCCCGCCTCTCCTTCGACTTTAATGGCACCCTCGACAAGGCACGCCAACTCATTGCCCTCTATGACGCAGCAGGCATCGGACGGGAACGCGTTCTTATTAAAGTCGCCTCCACTTGGGAGGGTATTCGCGCCGCCGCCGAACTCGAAAAGGAGGGCATTCACTGCAACCTGACCCTCCTCTTCTCATTTGCACAGGCCGTGGCCTGTGCCGAGGCTGGGGTTAAACTCATCTCCCCCTTTGTTGGACGCATCTACGACTGGTATAAAAAAGAGAGCGGCATTAACTACCAGGGCAGTGATGATCCCGGTGTTCAGTCAGTGGTGCGTATCTATAACTACTACAAAAAGTTTGCCTACCAAACCGAGGTGATGGGCGCCAGCTTTCGTAACGCTGGCGAAATTCGCGCCCTCGCCGGTTGCGATCTGCTGACCATTAGCCCCGCTCTGCTGCAGGAGTTACAACAGAGCCAGGAACCTTTAGTACAACAGCTCGTCGCCAGCGCTGCCGCCACACTCAACCTAAGTCGCATGGAAATTGATGAAAAGCGCTTCCGCTGGGAACATAACCAGGATGCAATGGCTGTGGAAAAACTCTCCCACGGCATTCGTGCCTTCACTGCGGACACCCTGAAACTCGAAGCGATGGTGCAGGGCGGCTAGCCGCGCTTGGCCGCCACCAAACCCTATCGGAGATTAACATGACGCAAAAACCTGTTTACGTTATCTTTGTCTGCATGGGCAACATCTGTCGTTCACCCTTGGCGCACGGCGTCTTTGAGAAAAAAGTGGCCGATGCCGGGCTGACGCACCTCATTCATGTCGACTCTGCCGGTACCCATGCCTATCATGTCGGCCAGCCCCCCGACCGCCGCTCCGCAGCGGTGGCAGAAAAACATGGTATTGCAATTACTCAGCAGCGGGCACGCCAGGTGAGCGCCGCCGATCTGCAGCAGTTTGACTATGTACTGGCAATGGATGATGACAACCTCGCCATACTTCGACAACTTGCCGCAGGTCATGACACGTCACATATTCACCTCTTTCTCGACTTTGCCACGACTCGTCAGGCACGCGAAGTTCCCGATCCCTACTACGGCGGTGCCCACGGTTTCGACCATGTTTATGATCTGGTTAACGTCGCTGCCGATGGGCTGCTTGCCGCCATTCGCCAACAGCACCATTGGTAGACTTTGGCAGCGCGAAAATAGCCCCAGGCGCATAGCGCTGTCATCCGTGAAATGAGTACGGTATTCTTACGCCCCTTAATGGTTGACTAGCAACTCTGCCTGCCCAACCTAACCCCTGACACTTAACTAAATACGCAAGGCTATGAAACCAGAGCAGCACTACCAACCTGCGGCACTTGAGAGCGCCGCCCAACAGGAGTGGGCCGACAACGGCTCTTTTCGCGCCGCTGACCAGAGCGATAAGGAGCGCTTTTATTGCCTGTCGATGTTCCCCTACCCAAGCGGCAAGTTACACATGGGCCATGTTCGCAACTACACTATTGGCGATGTCATCAGCCGCTACCAGCGGATGCTTGGCAAAAATGTTCTGCAGCCGATGGGCTGGGATGCTTTTGGCATGCCTGCGGAAAATGCCGCCATTAAGCATGGGGTGCCACCGGCAGAGTGGACCTACGCCAACATCGACTATATGCGCGGTCAGCTTAAACGACTTGGCTTCGGTTATGACTGGGATCGTGAAATTGCCACCTGCTCTCCCGACTACTACCGCTGGGAGCAGTGGCTCTTTACCCGCCTGCTGCAAAAAGGGTTGGTCTATAAAAAGACCTCAAGCGTCAACTGGTGCCCCCACGATCAGACGGTTCTAGCTAACGAACAGGTGATTGAGGGGCGCTGCTGGCGCTGCGATACCCACGTCGAAAAGCAGGCGATCCCGCAGTGGTTTATGCGTATTACCGCCTATGCCGATGAACTGCTCGCCGATCTCGATAAACTCGACGGCTGGCCAGAACAGGTACGCACCATGCAGCGCAACTGGATTGGCAAATCCTTTGGTGTCGAACTCGAATTCACGGTGAATGGCACTGCCCTGCCGGTCTATACCACCCGACCCGATACCCTGATGGGGGTCACCTATGTTGCGGTTGCTCCGGAGCATCCCCTGGCAAAAGCAGCGGCAGAGCGCGACCCTGCCCTAGCGGCCTTTATTGCCGAGTGCGCTCAGTCTGGCACCTCGGAAGCGGTGATTGAGGCCCAGGCGAAGCGCGGCATGGCGATTGGTCTTCATGCCATTCACCCCCTCAGTGGCGCGGCAGTACCGATCTATGCCGCCAATTTTGTCCTCATGAGCTATGGCCACGGTGCGGTCATGGCTGTTCCTGCCCATGATCAACGCGACTGGGAGTTTGCTCGCCACTACGGCTTGCCGATTAAACAGGTGATTGCCCCCGTTGATGGCCAGGCGATTGACCTTAATCTTGCCGCCTTCTGTGACAAAGGCGTTCTGCTTAACTCCGGAGAGTTTGACGGACTCGACTTTAACGCCGCGCTGGAGGCCATTGCCGCCCGTCTTGAAAGCCTTGGCAAGGGGCGCAAAACCACCAACTTCCGTCTGCGTGACTGGGGTATTTCACGCCAACGCTACTGGGGCGCCCCCATTCCGATAATTAACTGCGATCAGTGCGGCACCGTCGCGGTGCCCGACAGCGATCTGCCGGTGGTTCTGCCGGAAGCGGTGGTCATTCCCCCCGAGGGAGGCTCGCCACTCACCCGTATGGAGAGTTTTACGGTATGCCGCTGTCCGCAGTGCGGGGGCAAGGCAGCGCGAGAAACCGACACCTTTGATACCTTTTTTGAGTCCTCCTGGTACTTCGCCCGTTACGCCAGTCACGACAGTGAAAAGGCGATGCTGGATCAACGTGCCAAGCAGTGGCTGCCTGTCGATCAATATATCGGCGGTATTGAACACGCCATTTTACATCTGCTCTACGCCCGCTTTTTTCACAAACTCCTGCGCGATGAGGGGCTGGTGAATAGTGATGAGCCCTTTACCCGTCTGCTCACCCAGGGGATGGTGCTTAAAGATGGCAGCAAAATGTCAAAATCAAAGGGAAATACGGTTGACCCGCAGACCCTCATCGACCGTTTCGGTGCAGATACCGTGCGCCTGTTCACTATGTTTGCCGCGCCGCCGGAGCAGTCCCTAGAGTGGAATGATGCCGGGGTTGAGGGGGCGCACCGCTTTCTTAAACGCCTCTGGGCCTTCGCCATAGAACATAGTGAGCAGCTCGGCGCGGGCGCACCTGCCGCCGCACCCCAAAGTGACCAGGCCAGAAAAGTGCGGCATGAAATACATACCATTTTGCAGCAGGCGATCACTGATTTTGATAAATATCAGTTTAATACGGTGGTTGCCGCCTGCATGAAGCTGCTCAACGCCCTTGGTGAACTTGGCAGCGAGGAGGCAAACCTTCGCAACGAAGGGGTAGCGATTCTGCTGCGTCTGCTCTACCCCATCGCCCCCCACATTACCCATACCCTGTGGCGCCAGTTAGGTTACGGCGAGGAGATCCTCAACAGCAGCTGGCCCACAGTAGATGAACAGGCGCTGCAACTCGACACTCTCACCTTGGTCGTTCAGGTGAACGGTAAAATGCGCGGAAAAATTATTCTGCCGCATCACGCCGCAACCGCTGAAATCGAAAAAGCAGCCCTAAATGAGGAGAATGTTTTACGCTTTATTGGCGATAAAAGCGTGCGCAAAGTGATTATCGTCCCTGGTCGTCTGGTTAATATTGTGGTCGCCTAAAACGTGCGACAGCCAAAACAACAACGGGAACAACAACGGGAACAACCACTGCGACAACAGCTGGCATTACCTTTGCTGCTACTTGCCCTGCTGACCACAGGGTGTGGTTTTCAGTTACGCGGCGAGGCGCTGACCACCCTCGCCCCCGAGTGGCGAACGCTACAGCTAGCGGGCGTGACGGAGGGTAGCGAAGCGGCCTTTCTGCTAACCCAGGCACTGGCAGCGCGTTCGCTTAGCGTCAGCCCCGCAAACAGCCCCGATCTTGCCAAATTAACCATTAGCGACTACCAGCTTCAGCTGCGGCGCTTAGGCAGCAGCAGCCGTGATCACTTTACGCTGCAACTTACCCTGCGCACCACGCTGCATAACCCCCAGGGTGAGCTTGTCTGGGCGCAACGCCTCTATCGCTTTGAGACAAGCTTCTCTGCCGCCACTGCCCAAAGCGCCGATCTTGAAGAGCGGCAGCTGCACGCCAGCATTCAGCTGCATCAAGAGGTTGCCCTGCTGTTACAGCGCCAGCTCGCCGCCTTGTCGTGAATCTAAAACTCTCCCCTTTATTAGCCCACTTAAAAAAAGGGACACTACAACCAATCTACCTGCTCAGCGGCAATGAACCGCTGCAACTCAATGAAGCCGCCGATGCGGTACGCCAGCTCGCCCGCAGCCGAGGTTATCAGCTGCGCGAACGCTTTGATGTCGATAACAGCGCCCAGTTCAATTGGGACGCTTTTCTTTTTGCCAGCAAAAACCGTTCACTTTTTGCCGACAAACGTATTCTTGAACTGCACCTGCCCAGTGGCAAACCGGGTGACAAGGGAGGCAAAGCGCTCGCTGCCTACTGCCAGCAGCTCTCGGACGACAATCTGCTGCTCATTACCGCCGGTCAGCTTGAGGCAGCGCAGCGGCGCTCGGCCTGGTATAAAACCCTCGACAACCACGGCATCACCCTTGAGGTATGGCCAGTGGAGGCGGGGCAGCTACCGGACTGGTTACGTCAACGCGCCCGTGATGCGGGTATAAGCCTCACCGCCGATGCCGCGCAACTGCTCGCTGATCGGGTGGAGGGCAACCTTCTCGCGGCGGCACAGGAGTTGGAAAAACTTCGCCTGATTCATGCACAACCGGAAGCTACCGCAACTGCGATCACCCTCGACAGTGACGCCGTTGCCGCCGCAGTGGTCGATAGCGCTCGCTTCTCTGTCTATATCGCCTCTGAAGCGGCCATTAACGCTGACCTTCCCCGCCTAGTCCGTATTATTGACCACCTCGCTGCTGAAAATGAAGAGGCGGTGCTGCTCCTCTGGGCGCTCTGCCGCGATCTGCGCCTGCTGGCCAGCCTTAGCCATAGCACCCACGACAGTAAAACCCTGTTTCTCCAGTCAGCCATTTTTAATAGCCACCTGCAATCAGCCTATCTGCGGGCAGCCTCGCGCTACCCCACGGCGCAATGGCAGCAGCAACTTCTCCTCGCCGCCCGCATAGACCGCCTGATAAAAGGTTATGAAAGGGGAAATATTTGGGATGAGTTGCTACAATTAGCACTTATCATCGCCGGCAGCCGCGTGCTGTCGTAACCTCATCACCTAAGGAACCTCCCAGTGGATATTCACCAATATATGCAGGATTTGGGCAAAAACGCGAAAGCCGCCTCCCGTCTCATGGCACAAGCCACCACTGCCGCTAAAAACAGCGCCCTTTTAACCATTGCCAACACCATTGAGGCACAGATGGAGACCATTCTTGCCGCCAATACCAAGGACATTGCCGCAGGCAGGCAGGCAGGTCTTGATGAGGCATTAATCGACCGCCTCGCGCTGAATGAAGATCGTGTTCGCGCCATGGCGGAGGGGGTGCGGCAAATTGCTGCGCTGCCTGATCCCATTGGTCAGATCACCGATATGAATTTTCGCCCCTCCGGGATTCAGGTGGGGAAGATGCGGGTACCACTGGGGGTTATTGGCATTATCTACGAATCACGCCCCAACGTCACCGCAGATGCGGCGGCGCTCTGCCTGAAATCGGGTAATGTAGCGATTCTGCGCGGTGGCTCGGAGGCGAAGAACTCCAACTATGTCATTGCCAGCGTTATTCAGCAGGCGCTGGCGGCCGCCAATCTGCCCAAAGCAGCGGTACAGGTGGTAGAGACCTCAGATCGCGCCGCCGTCGGCGCGCTGATTACCATGCGCGCCTATGTCGATGTGATCATTCCACGTGGTGGCAAGGGGCTAACTACTCGCATTAGCGAAGAGGCACGCATTCCCGTCATTAAACATCTGAACGGTATTTGCCATGTCTATATTGACGGCGACGCTGATATCGACAAGGCGGTCAATATCGCTTTTAACGCAAAAACACACCGCTACGGCGTCTGTAATGCGATGGAGACGCTGCTTATTGCCGACAGTGTCGCGCCACAAATCCTTGCGCTATTAGGTACGCTCTATGCGGAAAAAGGGGTTGAAATACGCGGCTGCCCTGAAACAGTGAAGCTGCTCGAGGGCGCTATCGCCGCCACCGAAGAGGATTGGGACAGTGAATACCTCGCAGCCATTCTGGCGGTAAAAATCGTCGCTGGCATTGACGATGCAATTGACCACATTCACCGCCACAGCTCGGGACATACCGAGGCGATTGTCACCGAAAACCTTGCCCATGCACGGCGTTTTCTTGCCGAAGTGGACTCAAGCTCGGTGATGCTAAATGCCTCCACCCGCTTTGCCGATGGTTTTGAGTATGGTCTTGGTGCTGAAATTGGTATTAGTACCGATAAAATTCACGTTCGCGGCCCAGTGGGTCTTGAGGGACTCACCTCACAAAAATTCATCGTGATTGGTGATGGCCATATCCGCCAGTAAGCTCTGCCTGCGCTCGATGATCTACAGTATGCTGCTACTTCCCGCCGCATGGGGGAGTAGCGAACTCGCTACTGCGACTGACGAAACGCTCCTGCTGCATGCGCAAATTCATCGTTTAAGCGTAGAGAATCAGCTACTTGCAAGTGACCGAGTAGATCTGCAAAGATCACTAGAGACGATCGAGCAGAATCTTGATAACGTGGTGCAAACTCTCCTCTCGCAAACAGCCCCCGCAACACTACCACCCTCCCGCACAGTGCAGCCCCCCGCCCTCGGCGTTGTCACAGCGTTACCCCCTGCATCAGAAAGTGACTCGCTACTGCCAGAATTTTTGGCGCTACTCTTGCTTATCGCGGCGACCGCCACTATTTACCTGCTGCGCCATCGCCTGCGACGTTAAACTATCGTGACACAGCGCGAAAGCGGTAAAATCGTCGGGCTGATGGGCGGAACATTTGATCCGGTGCATAATGGTCATCTGCGGGTCGCTCTTGAGTTTAAAGAGCGTCTTGGTCTTGATGCGCTACATCTGGTACCCGCAGCAACGCCGCCGCACCGCCAGCCGCCATGGGCAACAGCGGCGCAACGACTAACCATGGTGCAGCTGGCAATCGGCAACAACGCGCCGCTTGAGGTCGATGATCGCGAACTGCAACGACCCGGCGTCTCCTATACTTTGGAGACCCTTATGTCACTGCAGCAGCAACTGCCGCCACAGAGCAAAATTGTTCTGCTAATGGGAAGTGATGCCTTTTGCCACTTTCACCGCTGGCATGGTTGGCAAATGATTCGCCAACGAGTGCAACTGGTACTGGCAATACGCCCCGACCACCCGCTACGGCAAGAAGATCTACCGCAGGCGCTGCAATCATGGTTTAGCAGCAGTCGGCTGGTTGATGCGCAAACGTCCGCTGACTTTGCCCACAGCCCCGCAGGCACCCTCTGGCAACTGGCAGTGACACCGCTGGCGATCTCCGCCACCCACCTGCGCCAGCTTTGTGCCAGTGGTCGTTCTATCCGTTACCTCACCCCGGATCCGGTCTGGGACTATATTCACCAAAATGGGATTTATCAATGCAAGCAGATGAGTTAGCCGCAGTGGCCATTACCGCTATTGAAGAGCTTAAAGGGCTTGATATCGCCACCGTTGATGTCAGCAAACAGACCAGCATTACTGATAAACTGATTATCGCCTCCGCCACCTCCTCGCGCCAGCTTGCTGCCCTCGCCAATCATGTTTATGAGAAGCTTAAAGCGACAGGCGCAGCACCACACAACCCCGAAGGGAGTCACGATAGCGGCTGGATATTAGTGGATGGCGGTGATGTGATTGTCCACCTGATGCTTCCCGAGACGCGTGACTACTACAATATTGAGAAGTTATGGCAGGAGGGACTGCCAAAAAGCCGCATCACTGCGCCCGAAGTGAATCTCTAAGCGTGATCACTTTTCGCTAACCTTCTATCGCCACGCAATGCAAATTCACCTACTTGCCATTGGGGGAAAGATGTCTGACTGGGTAGAGAGGGGCTACACTGAGTACGCCAAACGGCTGCCCAAGGAGTGTCGCCTGACGCTGCACGCCCTGCCACTGCCGCATCGCGGCAAAGGGGCAGATCTGCTGCGACTACGTCAGCAGGAGGCCGCCGCCCTCGATGCCGCCACCCCCAAAGGCGCGCATCGCGTTGCCCTGGAGATTCATGGCAAAGCCCACTCCACCGCGCAGTTAGCCGAACGCCTGCAGGTGTGGCTGCACCACGGTCGTGATGTGGCATTATGGGTGGGCGGGCCGGATGGCATCGAGCCGACTTTTAGCGCCGGCGCTGACGAGTTTTGGTCACTCTCACCGCTAACGCTGCCACACCCGCTGGTTCGCATTGTCATTGCCGAACAGATCTACCGTGCCTGGAGCCTGTTACAGGGCCACCCCTATCATCGCTAGGCCACTTACCCTTAAGGAATACGATTATGGCGACCTTTGAAAAGCTGGCAGTTCTTGTTGCCGATGACACCCCCTTTACCCGCGATGTCATTCGCAAAGGGCTGCACGCCGCAGTCGGACAACTCACCTTTGTCGGTGTCGATAACGGCCGCAATGCGCAGCGATCGATGCAGGATAACCGCTTTGATCTGCTGCTAGTGGATTGGGAGATGCCGCGCATGGACGGCCTTGAGTTTATTAAGTGGGTGCGAGAGGAGTCGGAGCAGCGCAATATCACCATCGTCATGGTCTCTGGACGCAGCGGTAAAGAGCATATTGTCACCGCCATTAAGGCCGGCGTCGATGGCTATCTAATTAAGCCCTTTAACGATGCCAAGCTCATTGCTACCGTTGTACATGCCTTTAAAAAACGCGGCGCGCCTGCAAAAAGCGAAGAGTCACCTCAGCACGAACGGACGATGCTGGAGTTAAACTTTTCCGGCAAAGTGGCCCACCTGCTGCTCACCGCCATCACCAAAACCAGCCTCACCGGCATTATCAAACGCGAAGAGTATCTGCCACCCCTGCTTGCTAAAGCGAACCTGCGCATTATGCAGTCGCAGCAGTCATACGACTTTGAGGTGACGGTCACCCAGCTTGCCGCCCACAACGGCAACCCCCATGCAGACTTTATTAACCTTACCGCCAGTTTTCCAGCCCTGAACGATGAGACCAGCCTCTTTCTTCATAACTACATTACCGCGCTAAAACAGAAGAATGAGACCCTTAGGTAAAACGGTTATAAATCTTGCTTAAAGGCTCGGTTGGGTAGCGCAGCGGATAGAACTTCTCGCCAATCTGTACCATTAAACCGACCCACTCTAGGCCGCTGGAGAAGACAACACTATGGTTCTCAATACCGCCCACCGTCTCCCAAACGGTATCAAGCGTGTCAACCGGCGTATGACCAACGATCATGGTAGCATCCTCACGACAACCCAGCACTTTACGCAGCCGCTTGACATCACCCTTGTTATAACCTGACAGACGGTTCTGGGTTGCGAGGCGATTACAGTTAAATTCGCGTATTAGCTGCGCGTCATGACAAATATTAATCACGTCATTAAGCTCAAAAGAGGAGGTGGGCGCAGCGGCATGGGTCACCAGCAGTTTCTGGTTACAGGCGACATAGGGGAGCAAAGTATAAAAACGTTGCATCTCCTGATGGTAGCTGCTGCCGCGCGTCTGTAACAACGCATCTGACCAGACCTTTCCCTGCGGAATACCACCCTTGGCATAATCCTCATTAAAACTATCGTGATTACCGCGCAAATAGATAATCTGGCGCGGAAAGGCGAGCTTCAGACGGAAAATAAAATCCATCATCACCATTGAGCTCTCCATCTCCTCATATTTGCCCTCCTCTTCCGGATGCACGGCATCACCGACAAATATTAGGTTGATTGAATGCGACTCCAGCCCCGCAAGTAACGCGCTCTGGGAAAAAATAACCAGCAGATTATCTATCCTTGCGTGGAGATCGCCAATAATAACGCTCTTGCGCCGCTCTCCGAGTTTGACGAGGCCCCCCGGTCGCCCCGCATCGTTTAGGGGGCGGTTGGCATCCGTCTCCATTAACTGGTTAACCTGCTGCAAAAGCGTCAATGCCGGCTCAGGCGGCAGCAGCGTTGCGGGGCCAATTATTTGCTGCAGCCGCTGCAACCGCTTGCGACGGGTGTTAATAATGCGGTTAACTTTTTTATCTTTTAATAACGGGGCAATACAGCTGCCGCGTTCCATATCATGATTTTTAAAGACCAGACTGTCGCCACTGTGGGTAATCGAAAGATGGCGCGCTGCAACGTCATTAGGCATATCAAGCAGACTACGCTGGTCATCACTATTACGGCTAAGGGTTAATTTATCGCCACTCTTAATACGAATAAAGCCGCTGAGATATTTATAATAGCGCTCTGGATCAAAAAGGATGTAGTAGTCGTACTGGCTCTTCACATCATCCCCCTCCTGATCGCTAAAAAGTCGCTCAGGATAGAGATGCAGCGATTTCCCTTTCGGGCCGAGACGCAGTTGCAAAGGATAGTCACGAATAACCACCCGCACCTTCTTACTGCCTAAGTGGTACGATGCCTTTAAATCAACATCATCACACTCATTAAGCCCCTTAAAGGTCGCCATCAACCGTTTAACCAGCCCCTTCTCTTTCCCATCATTAGCGCCAGCCACGCTCTACCCCCTAAACTGCAATAACCTGCATCGGTTCACTGTCACTATCCTCACGAACAATAACCCGCACTCCCTGTGTATGCATATAACAGGCAATCTGACGATAAGCCTCGAGCTGACGTGACAAATGATCGTCACTTAGCACGGTATCTACCTGATGCGTCCCACGTTTTCGCCGTGACTCACGCCGCGCCAGCAACGTCTCCAGAGAGGGCAGAAGAAACTCAAAAACGTAGCGTCGGCTCCAGTCAACCTGATAGAAGTAACGCTTCTCTGGAGGTAGAAAAATACGTTCATAAGCGATCGGCGGCATGGTTGGCTGTGCCAACCATGCCGCGTCAAAGACCGCCTGCGCCTCGTCCATCCCGTTAAAAGGGATCCCGAGATGCACCTGACGGGGCCGCATCTGCAAACTTTGCGCCGTCCACCACTTATAAAGTGTCAGATCAATATAGCCCTCATCAGGCCAGCCACGCAATTTGCCCACCAGGGTGGACTTGCCGCAACCGGGTGGCCCGGTCACCAACAACTGCCGAAAGCTCACATGATCAGGATAAAGAATCCCATTAATACGGGTAAGCTTCTCTACTTTTTCAAAGCGATATTGAGTCATGACGAAGTATTGGCAAACATTTCAGACTAGCTGAAAATACCTTTCATCATAAAGTAGAGCAGTGCCGCGAGAATCATGCCTGCGGGAATGGTCACCACCCAGGAGACGACAATACTCCCAATAACGCGCAGATCAACCGCGCCAATGCCACGGGCAAAACCAACCCCCATCACCGATCCTACGGCAATTTGAGTTGTCGAGACCGGCAAGCCGAATTTAGATGCCAGCACCACGGTAATCGCCGCCGCTAACGTCGCACAGTAACCGCGACTCGGGGTTAATTCGGTAATCTTAACGCCAATGGTCTGCATCACCCGTACCCCCATCGTCGCCAAACCGATAACAATACCGACACCCCCCATGAGGAGAATCCAGAGGGGAATATGTGCAGATTTGCCAATCTTGCCCCCCTCCTCAACAATCGCAACGACCGCAGCCATTGGACCAATCCCGTTGGCGACATCATTTGAACCGTGGGCAAAAGCCATTGCCGCAGCGGTAAAAATCATCATCGGGGTAAAGACCTTCTCGACACTGGCGTAGTGAAAAGAGCGATCGGCGGCATCGTCGACAGTGATTTTACGCACCAGCAAATGACCGATATAAGCAGTTAAGCCACCCACCACCAGCGCCACCATAAAACTCTCAAACCCGGTAAGGTGCAGCCCAAGATGTTGTAAGCCCTTAAATACCGTCACTAAAGAGACGATAAATCCGACCAGAAAGACATAGGCAGGTGCCCAACGCTTGGCATTTTGAAAGGGTGAGTCAGTATCCAAGATGAGTTTGCGAATGCTTAACATCAGCAGCAGTGCCAACACCCCGCCGATAATCGGTGAGACGATCCAGCTTAGGACAATATTGGTGAGCGCGCCCCATTTCACCGCCTCCATGCCAACACCGGCAACGCCAAAGCCCATGAGTGCGCCGACAATGGTATGGGTGGTTGACACCGGCCAGCCACGCATAGAGGCGATCATTAACCAGATCGCTGAGGCGAGCAGCGCCGCCAGCATGCCATAGACCAGCAGCTCCGGCGTATCTTTGAGCGCAAACGGATCGATAATACCGCTGCGAATCGTTGAGGTGACCCCGGCGCCCGCAAAGACGGCGCCGGCAAACTCAAAAATTGCCGCAATAATAATCGCCTGTTTAACGGTTATCGCCCCCGAACCCACCGAGGTGCCCATCGCATTGGCGACGTCATTCGCGCCAATACCCCATGTCATATAAAAGCCAAATATCACCGCGAGAGCGAAAAATATATGGCCGTACTGCGCAATAATTTCCATTGTAGATCTTCCTTATAAAACCAGCGAGCCAGCCTCTTCTAATAGGACTGCTGCTGATAAGTGAGAGATTAATCGTTCACCGTTCACCAGCGCCCTTAGCGTGCCATCAGTAATCGCAGACGATTACCCACAGCCTCCGCATGGTCTGCGATCGCACCGATTTCGTGAATAAGGTCATACCACAACATGAGGGTGACCGGACTGATGCTCTCCTCCAGACTAAAGAGCGTTTGACAAAGCGCAATGCCCATGCGGTCGGTCTCATTCTCAATGACAATAAGCGCCACAATCATCTCGTCAACGCGCGTCACCTCTCGGCCACGAAAGCCCATTTCGACCAACTCATCGAGCTCTTCAATAATATCGGCGGCCTGATTGGCGCAATCAACACAGCGCTGCACAAATGCCTGCATCGGCGCACGCATCGGCTCTGGCAGATCCATTTTACGTTGCGTCAATAGACCAGCAATATCCTGGGCCGTATTGGCGACGTCATCCTGACAATCGAGCAAAGCGAGCAGATCACGACGATCCACCGGCATAAAGAGCCCTTTGGGCAGATGCGCCCGCAACTCATTTTTCAGGGTGTCGGCATCATGTTCACCGGCGAAAATAGCCTCTTTTGCCTGATGTAAAGCTGCATCATCTTCCGCAATTAACGCTGCAAAAAGAGCCGGCATATGGGAAACACACGCCCTGACAGAGCGCATATGTAACTGCATCGGCTTAAATGGTGAGCTACCCAATAGGGCAGCTATAGGATTAGTTCCGCGCATAAATCCTCCTAATATGTTTATAAACGCATTACTTACGATTATGGTGGCGTACTGCAGAGGCCCAACACCATCAGGCAGATCTGCAAATGACCCGCTTCATTGCATCAAAGCGACCCCCCCTGCCACCATACGAACAGCGACACCAACACTCCCATAACAACCACCGCAAAGAGCGCCGTATGTCAAGCTTAAGCGTAACTGATCTATGTCAATCATGACAGCTTTTTGACAGCAATATTTCAATTCTTGGTAATTCAATATTTTTGTCATCACTGCGACACTTTTTGCCCCACACCTCGGTAAAACTCGATCCGTTACAATGTTCAACTGATGTGGCACAATGTTTCGGTGACCCCCGACGCCGCCCCCCTCATACCCACCATTCTTCATGTTGCCGTGCCCGGCCCGCTACGCCGTCTTTTTGACTATCTGCCCCACGTCGGCCACGATCCACTCACCCCCTTACAGCCAGGCATACGGCTACGACTGCCCTTTGGCCGCAGTGAGCGCATCGGTATTCTGCTTGGCGTCGACAACTACAGTGCGCTTGAGCCGCAACGCCTTAAACCTGCCCTTGCACTACTGGAGAATCAGCCACTACTCAGCCCACCGCTGTTACAACTGCTGCAGTGGGCCAGTCGCTACTACCACCACCCTATCGGTGAGGTCTGTAGTACCGCGCTGCCCAAACGGCTACGCCAGGGTAATGCGGCAATCATCAACACCCCCCGCTGCTGGACCCTTAGCGCCGCCGGTGCCGCACTGTCACCCGACAGACTAAGCCGGTTACAGCGCCAGGCACCACTGCAGTGGCAAATTTTCCAACAGTTGCAACAGTCGCCAACCGGCCTAACGCCCGATCGGCTTAAACTCTATCACCCAGCCCCCGCAGCGACACTGAAACGGTTACAGACTCAAGGCTGGATAGAGCTTGCGCAGCGCGCGCCACCCCCCGCAGCGGTCACCTGGAACACGACTGAACCAACCCTTCATGCCAACAGCGAACAGCAGCACGCCATTGCCACCCTAATCGCCGGTCTGGGGAAGTTTCATACCTATCTGCTCGATGGCATTACCGGCAGCGGCAAAACCGAAGTCTATCTGCAGGCCGTCGCGGCGGTGCTACAAAGGGGAGGACAGACGCTGCTGCTGGTACCCGAGATCGGCCTGACGCCGCAACTAGTGGAGCGCTTTAGCCAGCGCTTTAATACCACCATCGGCCTGTTACATTCGGCACTCAATGATCAGGAGCGCAGTGATGTCTGGCTGCGTGCCAGCCGAGGTGAAATTGCCATTTTAATTGGCACACGTTCGGCTATCTTTACCCCGTTACCGCGACTTGGGCTGATTATTCTTGATGAGGAGCATGACGCCTCCTTCAAACAGCAGGACCATTTTCGTTATCACGCCCGCGATGTCGCGATTAAACGCGCCCAAATGGAGTCCGTGCCGATTATTCTTGGCAGCGCCTCACCCTCACTAGAGAGTCTGCACAACGCCTGGCAGCAGCGTTATACCCATCTGCTGCTGCGCCAACGCGCCGGTGGCGCCGTCCCCCCCCGCATTCACACCATTGATTTACGCCAGCAGCGGCTCCAGGAGGGGCTCTCCGCTACCCTGCTTGGCGCGATTGGCGATCATTTGGAAAGGGGGGGGCAGGTGCTCATTTTTCTTAACCGTCGGGGTTATGCGCCGCTGCTGTTGTGCCACCACTGCGGCTGGAGTTTTCAGTGCCGCCACTGTGATGCAAGGCTAACGCTTTACCACGGTCAGCGCGATTTGCGCTGCCACCACTGCGGCAGCAGCCAGCCACGTCCAGAGCAGTGCCCCGAGTGCCACAGCAGCGAGCTTCGCCCCATTGGCAACGGCACGGAGCGTATTGAACTCGCCTTAAACAGCGCCTTTCCCGAGGTGCCGGTATTACGCATTGACCGTGACGCCACCCGCCGCAAAGGGGCACTTGCCGAGATTCTTGCAGAGATTCAACAGGGGCAGCGGCAGATCCTCATTGGTACCCAAATGATTGCCAAAGGGCACCACTTTCCGGCAGTCACCCTGGTCGGCATTATTAACGGCGATCAGGGACTTTACAGTGTTGACTTTCGTGCCGGCGAGCGCATGGCGCAACAGCTAATTCAGGTGGCAGGGCGTGCCGGACGCGCCGAGCGTGCCGGTGAAGTGGTTATTCAAACCCACGCCCCGGATCATCCGCTCCTCGCTCCGCTGCTAGCGCACGACTATCACCGCTTTGCCCGAGATGCACTGCGGGAGCGTCAAGCCGTCGGCCTCCCCCCGTTTCGCCACCTTGCCCTCATTCGTGCGGATGCGACTCAAGCCAGCGGCGCGCAAACTTTTCTCCAGGAGGCCTTAGGCGTTCTGCAACCCGCAGCAGACGTTGAAATATTTGGCCCCCTTGCCGCCCCGATGGAGCGCCGTGCCGGCCAGCATCACTATCAGCTGCTGCTGCAGGCGCGACAGCGGCAACCGCTACATCAGCTGCTTGAGCAAAAACTCGATGCCATTGCACAGCTAAAGTCAGCACGTCAGGTACGATGGTCGCTAGATATTGATCCGATTGAGATCAGCTAAAATAGCAGCCGCATTCATAATGACTAACCACAATGATGATCAATGCCATTAAGGTAAGGGTGTCCACTGCCCGATTGCCGGGTGTCGGCGGCAGGGTCAGATAATTGCTCCTGCATTATCTGTATACCCGACATCCATGTCGATAACGCCGCCGTCAAGCCCCCAGGGATGGGTTTACGGCGCCCCGGCAAGTGGGTGGTGGACATCCTCAGGCTGAACTTAATGGCATTGCAATGATGCTGGGCGTGCTCATGGATTTTTTGCCTAGCCTCGGGCAAAATCAGTTAACCAATGAGCCCCACAGAGGTTTAACGCGCTCAGCGTCACCAAATTAGACAACTCAGCAGAGAATTATGGATATCACGCAGCGCAACCAGCTTATCTACCGCTTTGGCCTCACGATTGTAGTACTTGCGGGCATTTTAACCCCTGTGGCCAACTATCTTATAGGCAACCCCAGTAGTTGGAGCGCCATCCTTGTGATCTGGCTCTTCGTGCTGCCAATTACCATCGGGATTCGCCTGCAGCCCGCTAACCCCTATCTCGCCTATCTTCTGGTCATTGTCCTTAATCTCCTGATTCTTAGCATTATTTACCGCTACCCTGCTGACTATCTCTATATTATTTACGCAGTGATTATTCCCGTTCTTAATTTTGTCCTGCTGCCACTACGCTGGGCGTTACCCACTTCACTACTACTACTCATCACCTTAATCCCGGCAGTGATTGGCATGGTCGATAACTATCAATACCTGCCGGTGCGGGTGTTACCCACCTTTGTCTTTCTGACCATATTGATGCTTCTCTGGGCAGTGCAGAGTGATGCCAAAGATCGGCAGATAAAACGCCTCGCCTTTACCGATCTCTTAACCGGCCTGCCTAACGCCGTCGCCCTGCAAGCTCACTTAAATCAACGACGCCCAGCCACTGACCCTCTTTTTTGGCTAGTGAAAATTAATATTCTTAAATTTGAGAACCTGCAACTTATTTTCGGTGAACAGACAACTCACAATCTCCTGCACTGCTTAACCCTGCAGCTGCAAACGCTGTTAACAGAGAGCCCTATACTTGCCCGCAGCGACAATAACGCTTTTGTCACTACGGTAAGCTTTGCTCACTACCCTAAAATTGAACGCCTGACCGACGCGATTACAGCGACACTGCAAGCGTGTGTTGTCAAGCATCTTTACGGTTACCAGCTTAAAACGGCTATCGGTATCGCTCATAGCGGTATCTGCGGTACGGACGCTAATGAGCTTCTCGAGCAGGCCAATATCGCCATTGAAACCGTGCGCAAAAGCGGCGGCGGTTGCGTCCACTACGAGCCGCAAATGAAGACAGAAAAAGAGTACACGGTGAAACTGCGCGAAGCACTTTCGCAAGCAATTGCCAAAGACCAACTGCAGGTTGTTTTTCAACCCCGCGTCAACCCTGGCAATCATCAGGTTTGTGGCATGGAGGCGCTATGCCGCTGGCATTCGCCTGAACTGGGAAATATCTCACCGGAGATATTTATCGCTTTGGCGGAAAAAAATAACTGGATTATCACCCTCGGTGAACAGGTGCTGACTAAATCACTGCAGTTTATGCAGCAGCTGCAGCAGCAGGGTGAGCGCAATCTGGTCATTAGTGTGAACGTCTCACCGCAACAGCTCTATCAAGAGCACTTTGCCCAATGGCTTGCAGATAAGTTACACAATTTTAAAATTTCACCCCACCACATAGAGCTGGAGATCACCGAAGGCATCTTGCTGCGTCAGGAGACCGGTGCGCTTGAAGTCCTGCATCAGCTGCATCAGCTGGGGGTAAAAATTGTCCTTGATGACTTTGGTACCGGCTACTCGTCCCTCAGTTATCTCAAGCTTTTTCAGTTTGATATGCTCAAAATAGACCGTAGTTATGTACATCTTGCCGAGCAGAGCCACTACGACCGCCAACTGATGTTTAGCATTGTCACCATGGCGCATCGCCTGAATATGGGCGTGGTCGCTGAGGGGGTCGAAACCGAAAGACAGCTGGCACTCATACAGACCATGGGGTGTGAAGAGGTACAGGGGTGGTACTACAGTAAAGCCCTGCCGGCAGATGAGTTTAAAATATTTCTCAAGCAGCAAAAAGAGCTCGCTACTCGTTCCGCTTAATCTATTATACTGGGTATAACCAAGCTACCTGGGCAAAGTTTAATCGCGATGAGCAGATCACAGAAAAAATCACCCCCTTTCTACGCCATTATTCTTAACGAAAATAACTGTCCGGTTATCGGCATGATCTGGATTCTCTTCGCCATTCTCGGGGTGGTGGACAGCAGCTACCGACTATTGCAGCTGGAGCTGTTACAGATGCCGCTACTGGAGATCCTGCTGCTGGCTCTTTTTACGATACTCGCCTGCCTTCAAGGGTTCTGGTTTATTAAAAAACGGGGGTTTTTTCCGCTTGCCGGCAATCTCTTTTTCTTTGGTATTATTATCTATGTAAGCTACGCCGCCCCGGTAATCCTCGCACAAGCCAGCAGCAGCAACGCCAGCGGCGGCCACTGGCAAACCACCTTTTTAACGATTCTCACCATTTTTAGCATTCTCGGCTGCCGCCGCGCATCGGTCGCAAATAAGGGGAGTTCACTGCCATGACGAAACCATCGCAATCCATCCTTGCTATCACGAAATGGTGGCTCCTCTTTATCACCTTAACCCTCTGCGGATCTGTGACGGCTAAAAATAATAACAACAATGCACCGCCGGACTGTGCTGCCAATAGTGCGATTATCATTAATCAGATCTACCAAGAGGGTAACAAGAAGACCAACTACGTTGAACTCTATGTCACCGCCGACAGCAGCAACCTCGATAAATGGGTGCTAAGCATTGACAGCGACAAAGAGCAGTACACCTTAAACAACGCCAAATTAAATACGACAGACAATAAAGTCGGCAATAGTGCCAAACAGGGCGATTTTCTGGTACTCGATATTGAAACTAAAAATAATAATGTTGAGTTGCTTCTCGTCAATAATAGCGGTGAGACTAGCCACTACCTCTACTACGCCAACGGCAATTTTGCCAACCCTAACTGGAGCCCCAATCCCATTGGCAGTTGCACGACTGCAATAGATACCAAGAACGCCAATCATGGCGGCATGTGCAGCAAACCCGATGGCAATATGAGCAGCGGGCAGTGGGAGACCTCCTGCGATAATACCCTGGGCACCAGCAATGAGGGGCAAACCCTTGAACCCTACTGCGGATCGGGTGAGGTCATCACCAGCTTGCCTAAAATCGAGGTATCGGCATTTACCCTAATTGATACCTATAAAAAAGCACTACCCACCGTGGTCAATTTCACCCAGGATTTTACCGAACCGCCACTGGTTTTCACCCTGCCAACCACCGATGGCGGCGATACCGCAGCGCATCGCATTAGGAATATAACCCGATCCGGATTTGAAATTATGACCGTTGAACCTCAGGGTGAAGATGGTCCCCACGTTGCGATGGGGCTTAACTTTCTTGCCATTGAAGCGGGACGCTATATTCTGCCGGGTGGTGAAAAAATGGAGGCCTGCAGCTTCAGCACCACCAAGGCGCAACAATCAAAGGGAACGCATGACTGGGAGTCGTTTAAGTTTCAATCTTCCTTCAGCCAAATTCCGGTGCTATTGGGGCAGGTGCAGACGATGCTTAATGAGAGTGGCAATATCCCTTCAAAACCCTCAACACCCTGGCTGACGACAGCGATTAGCGGTGTCACGACAAGCGATGTCAAAATGGCGCTGGAACGATCTGAAACAACCCTCGGTACACTCAGCCAGGCAGAAAAGATTGCCTATCTCGCTGTTGAACCCACCAGTGGCAGAAAATCATTCTTTGTAGGCAGCAAGAGCATTGAGTATGAGTTCATTCGCTCACCTGAGGTCGTTGAGGGGTGGGGGAAATGCACCATTATTAATTACAGCAAAAACTGGACTAATGCCGCCAATCAAAAAATTAGCCCGATCCCGCTTGCCAGCATGAACAGCCGGGGTGGCGATAGTGAATCCGGTGAGGATGACGGTGGCTGGTTCAGGCGTTGTGGTGAGTCGGTTGCCAATGAGTCGGCACGTATCAGATTGAGTGTTGATGAGATTCGTAAAGGCAACAACGACCTCGACAAGAACCGCACCCACGCCACCGCAGAGCGTGCCGGTATTGTTGTCTTTTCCGATAATTATGTCACCACTTCAGTGAGTCTTGATCATTTTGAGCTGTCCCACTCTGTCGACGCGCTTACCTGCGCCCCTTCAGATGTGACACTACGCGCCTGTAAAGATGCCAACTGCACAACACTCTACGATGGTAACGTCAGCGTTAACCTGCTCCCCTCAAACGCCAACAGCAGCTGGAGCGGCACCAATATGGTGGCTGATTCCGTCGATTTTTCCGGCGGTACGATAAACTTGCAGCTGCGCACCGTTCAGGCTGGCAAGATCACCCTGGCAATGAGCAGCACACCCAAGCCCACATCGCCGCTCATCTGTCGTTCTGGTGGGGTGGTGAGTGATTGCAAAATTAACTTTGCTGCGGCAGGTCTGCTGGTCACTGCTCCAGCCTCTCTTACCGCTAATCAGCCATCAGGGCCGGTCACCATTCAGGCGGTGAAACAGGCCGATAGCAGCGTCAACTGCGCCCCAGCCCTCAGCGGTTCGCAAAAACTAAAACTCTGGGCAACCTATGAGAACCCCAGTAGCGGCACCATGGCCGTGACGTTGAACGGCAGCGCCCTTGCCACCACGCCACCTGCCAGCAGCCAAAACGTGACCTTTGATAGCAACGCCCAAGTCACCTTTAACACCATAAGCTACCCCGACGCGGGAACGGTACGACTTCAGGCGCAGCTTGATGGCGTTGGCGAGATGGCTGGTATCACCCTCACTGGCGACACCCTGCTCTTTAGCCGCCCGCTGGCACTGGCGATCTTTAGCAATGATGCTAACGCCGCCTGCAGTAGCGGTGATCACACCTGCTCCGCCTTTAAGGCTGCGGGTGATAACTTTAACCTGACTGTTGCCGGGGTGCGCTGGGAGAGTGCTAACGATAGCGATTTTAACGACAATGCCATCACCCCTAATTTCACAGGCAATTTCTCCTTAAGCCACAGCCTGATTGCCCCCAACGGTGGCAACAGCGCCCTTATCGGGATCAACTCTGGGAGCATCAGCAATCAGGGCAGTGTCACCCTCGGCCAAAGCTTCTCCGATGTCGGCGTCATTACCATTAGCGGCAGTGCCAGCTATCTTGGCGGTAACCTGAGCGGCACCTCTGCCAATATTGGTCGCTTCTATCCTGCCAGTTTTAGCCTTGCGATCACCAACACAGGTGAGTTCGCCGATACCCACACTGGCTTTACCTATCTTGGCGAGAGCTTTGGCTATCTCGTCAATCCGGTGGTAACGCTAAATGCTAGCAATAGCGGCGGAGTCACCACCAGCAACTATCACGGCAACTTTGCCAAGCTTAACACCGCTAATTTAACCTTCACCTACCCGATAACCGACAGCAGCCATACCGACCAAAATGGCAATAATTTTGTCCTAAGTGTGACAACAACGCCGCCGCAATTGACTAGCCTAAACGGGGTGATCACCATCACTCTGGCCAATGACAGCTTCGCCTACAGCCACGATTTTGCCCGTGTCGAACCGTTTTACAGTGACCTTGGGATTACCCTTAATCCCTTTAGTGACAGTGATGGGGCGAGTTATAGTGGCAGCACCTTAATTACGCCCCTGGCAAATCGCCAGCGCTTTGGCCGTGCGGTAATGGTCGATAGCTTCTCCCTGAGTAGTTCAGGCTCTACAGCGACCATGCCGCTGCTGCTTGAGTATTGGCAAAATGGCCTGTTTAACCCCGCAACCGATGATAGTGAAACCTTGCTTAACAGCAACCAGCTTCTCCAGCTTAATGGCGACACCCTTGCAATCACACCTGCTTCTGTCGCCCATGGCGGCAACTTTACCCTCAGCGCCAATGGCACTGCCGCCACCTATAGCTTTACCCTCGATCTAAGCGCCGCCCACACCCATCTGCGCTATGACTGGGATAGCAACGGCACACATAATAACGATCCTAGTGCTGCGCTGGTTCTTGGCGAACTTTTTCGTGGCAATAATCGCTTTATCTATCTGCAAGAGCAATGAGCGCACGGCAATCCCGGGGCTTTACCCTTATCGAACTGGTGATGGCGATTATTCTTGTCGGTTCAATCGCTGCCATCGCTGTTCCCAAATTGGGATCGTTAGGCAGCTATAGTCTGCGCGATGCGTCTCAGGAGCTCATTGAAGCAATACGTTACGCGCAATCACTGTCACTTATTCAAAGTGGTGATAATAACCCCTATACCATTACGCTATCGGGCAACGGATACGCAGTGTCACGCGCCGATGGCAGCGCCGTCAGCAACCCCTTAACTGGCGCCAGCAGCTATAGCAGTAGCTGGCCGGGCATCTCACTTTCACCGACCGGCACCATCCGTTTTGCGAGTCGTGGCAACCCTATCTGTTCTGGCGCACTTGCGCCCTGCTCCTCAAGCAGCAATGCCGCGATCACCTTCACCCTAAGTGGCAGCGGCGAAGCGACAGAGATCCGCTTTGAACCACTCACCGGTTATCTCCACCGCCCCTAAGATGAGCCGCGCAGCATCAGCATCTTCACAACAGGGGCTTTCTCTTATCGAAATGGTGATTTTTATTATTATTGTTGGTGTCGCTCTCGCCTCTCTGGCGCAGCTTTTCGCGCTTAATGTTCGCCACAGCGCCACCCCACTGCTGCGGCAAAAGTCAGTAATTCTTGCCAATGCCTATATGGAGGAGATTATTCGCAAGCGCTGGGATGAACTTACCCCCGATGGCGGTGGCAAGATTGACTCTGCAACCAGCACCATCGCCACTGAGGAGGGGTTGCGCAGCGTTTATGATGATATTGACGACTACCATCTGCTCAGTGGTGCCCCGACAAAAACTGATGGCAGCACGATGCAGGGATTTGACGGCTTTAGCGTCAACGTTGCGGTACGCCACCCCAGCGCTGCGTGGAACACCATTGCTGCCACTGAGGTTAAACAGATCACCGTCACCGTCAGCGCCCCCAATGGCGAGTCGCTGCAACTTAACTCTTTTCGCGTGAACTTCTGATGCGACAAACCAGAAGCTGCGGCTTTACCCTTATGGAAATTATCATCGTAATTACCTTAATGGGGATTCTTGCCGGGGTACTGACGCCGATTATTAGTTACTCCACCCGCGCCTATATTGCGAGTCAGGCGCGCAGTGAACTGACCGCGCGCAGCCGCCTCGCCCTCCAGCGCCTGGCACGGGAGATCCGTGTCACCGTCCCCAACTCGATTAAGCTTAACGGCAGCGGCAGTGAGATCACTTTTGTCACCAGTAAAGCGGGGGGGATGCTGTTAAGAGAGGATGACACCCGCATTTTTGAGACGAACTGTCCGGCCAATCAGCGTTTTCGTACCGCCACACCCCTAAGCCAACTCTGCCTAATCTATCCAGCAACCACCCCGTTTTTTGTTGACGGTGATCTCTTTGTTATCGGTAACAGCACCCCGGCGCTGTTATCCAGCGGCGACACCACCTTTGCCGCAACCGCGGTTACCCATAGCTCGTTATTATGGAAGATCGCCTTCACCAGTAAGAGTTTTACCTACGATAGCCCAAGCAGCCGCTTTATGGTTATCGACAGTACCCATCGCCTGCGCCTAATGAATGGCGCACTCTACTGGCGCAGCGAAAGCGGCTTTAGTAGCGCCCTTTATGATCTCGACAGCAGCCAAGTAAGCAGCTCACACCCGATGCTCATTCATGGCATTGCTAACAGCACTATTTTTAACTATCAAGCGGGCATTGAGGATCTGCTAAAGATTAGCCTTTCCCTGCAGCAGGGTGATGAGCTTATTACCATTGAAGAGCAGATCGATGTTCGTATCAGCTACTAAAAAAGCGCGCGGTGCTTCATTAATTAGCGCCATTTTTCTCATTACCGCCCTTGCCTCCCTCGGTGCACTAATGAGTAAACTGACTATTTTTTCTACCCGCACCACCCTACAGGACTACTATGCCGCGCAAGCCTTCGCGGCAGCAAACTCGGGGCTGGAGTGGGCGGGATGGTGTATTGAGACAAAGGCGAACAGCAGCGATTGCGACAACGTCACGGTCGCGGTAGCGAGCAGTTCGTGCCATATCGCAGTCACTAATTTTACCCTTGATAACCTCACCATTTTTGTCATCACCAGTGAGGGGCGAGCGGGTGAAGGGGGCTTTGGCGCCAGTCGCCTGCTTGAGGCGCACTACATCAAGCCCCCTTAACCGTTAGGTTACCTAAGCGGAGATATCTAGCATTCGCTGCAGTGCAAGACGTGCTGAACTCGCAGTAGCGGCTTCAACTTTAATAGGGTTCACCACCCAACCCTCCACTAGATTTTCCAGTATCCACGCGAGATGCTGCGGGTCGATACGATACATGGTGGAGCAGAGACAGACCGTGGGTGACATAAAATGGACGCTCTTGTTCTGATGCTGAAACTGCTGGTGCAGGCGATTAACCAAATTAAGCTCAGTCGCTACCAGCCAGCGCGTTCCTTCTGGCGACGCTGCCACTGTCTTTATGATCATCTCGGTTGAACCGACCGCATCTGACTTCTGGCAGACCGCAAAAGAGGATTCGGGATGCGCAATCACTTTGGTCTCAGGATAACGTGCCTTAAAGTTATCGATCTGCTCAGCCTGAAACATTTGATGGACTGAACAAAAGCCCTTCCAGAGAATAATTTTTGCCTCTTTAATCTCGGTGGCAGTTAAACCTCCCTGCGGCTTCTCATAATCCCAAACGACCATACTCTCCAGCGGCATTCCCTGCGCATACGCCGTATTACGGCCTAAATGCTGGTCGGGGAAAAAAAGTACCTTGGATCGCTGCTGATAACACCAATCAAGAATTCTGCCCGCATTCGACGAGGTACAGACGACCCCGCCATGATCGCCACAAAATGCTTTGAGATCTGCAGCAGAGTTAATATAGGTGACCGGCGTCACCTCATTCTCTACATCAAGCAGCGCGGCGAGTTCCCGCCAGGCGCGTTCAACACTCTCAAGATTGGCCATATCGGCCATTGAGCAGCCGGCATCGAGATCGGGCAGAATCGCGGTTTGATCGTCGCGCGACAGAATATCTGCCACCTCTGCCATAAAGTGAACACCACAAAAAACAATATAAGCCGCTTTTGAAGCCGCCGCCTCACGCGATAACTTTAGTGAATCCCCGGTAAAATCGGCGTGCTGAAACACCTCATCCCGCTGATAGTGGTGCCCCAAAATAACCAGACGTTCGCCCAGGGTGGTGCGCGCTCGGCGTATTCGTGCATCCGCTTCACTATCACTCAGTCCCGCATAACCGCTGAATTCAAGCGTCACTGGCAGCTACTCCGGTTTGCTTATCTTGCTTGGCTGGTTAATACGAATACCCAACTCTAGAAGTTGTGACAAGGCGACTGCGGCCGGAGCGTCGGTGAGCAGGCAGGCGGCACTTTGGGTTTTCGGAAAGGCCATCACATCACGAATGGATGGCGCACCGGTCATTAACATCACCAGACGGTCAACACCGAAGGCGAGACCCCCATGGGGTGGCGCGCCATAGCGTAGGGCATTGAGCAGAAAACCAAACTTATCTTCTGCCTCGGCATCACTAATTCCCAATGCACGGAACACCTCAGCCTGCACCTGCGGCTGATGAATACGCACCGAACCGCCGCCAATCTCGGAACCGTTAAGCACCATATCATAGGCACGCGAAATCGCGGCACCTGGATTGCTCTCCAGAGTGGCGAGATCTTCACTGCGCGGCGCCGTAAAGGGGTGGTGCAGCGAGTTCCAGCGCTTTGCCTTCTCATCCCACTCAAACATTGGGAAATCAACCACCCACAACGGCTGCCAGCCATACTGACAGAGCTGCCGATCATGGCCTAGTTTGACGCGCAGCGCGCCTAAGGCTTCGCTAACAATATGGCGTTTATCGGCACCAAAGAAGACCAGATCACCATCCTTAGCATCAACCCGCTGCATAATTGCAGTGATCACCGCATCCGGTAAAAACTTTAAGATGGGTGACTGTAAGCCATCACGCCCTTTGGCTAACTCGTTGACCTTAATGTAGGCCAGTCCCTTCGCACCGTAGATGCCGACAAACTTGGTATAATCATCAATCTCTTTACGACTTAAACTGCCGCCATCCGGGAGTTTAAGCGCCGTGACGCGACAGCTTGGATCTTTCGCGGGATCAGAGAAGACCTTAAACTCGACATCACGCAGCAGATCGGCAATTTCAACCAGCTCCAGCGGAATCCGTAGGTCAGGCTTGTCTGAGCCATAACGCAGCATCGCATCGCTATAGGTTATACGCGGAAAAGGCGGCAAGACAACCTCAAGTACCTGTTCAAAGAGTTGCCTAATCATCCCTTCGGCAAGTGACATAATCCCCTCTTCATCGAGAAAGGAGGTCTCAATATCAAGTTGGGTAAATTCTGGCTGCCGATCGGCACGCAGATCTTCATCGCGAAAACAGCGGACAATTTGGTAATAGCGATCCATTCCCGCCATCATTAACAGCTGTTTAAAAAGTTGCGGCGATTGTGGCAGGGCAAAAAAACTTCCCGGATGGGTACGGCTTGGAACCAGATAATCCCGCGCCCCCTCGGGAGTCGCTTTGGTAAGCATCGGGGTCTCAATATCAAGAAAACCCTGATTATCAAGATAACTGCGCAAGCTACGTGTCACCTTGGCACGCAACTGTAATCGTTTTAACATTTCAGGACGCCGCAAATCGATATAACGATAACGCAGACGTAGCTCTTCACTAATCTCGTCATCACTGCTATCGAGCATAAAAGGGGGCGTCTCGGCGCGATTAAGAATCGTCAAAGCTTTGCCAAGCACCTCAATTTCACCCGTTGCCAAATCTTTATTAACGGTGCCTGCCGGGCGATGCCGCACCCGCCCCTCAATGCGTAAAACATATTCGTTACGCACCTCTTCAGCCATCGCAAAGACATCCGCTACATCCGGGTCATAGACGATTTGAGTAATTCCCTCACGGTCACGCAGATCAATAAAAATGACGCCGCCATGATCACGACGACGATGAACCCAGCCGCAAAGAACAACGGTCTGCTCAATATGAGTATGATTAAGTTCACCACAGTAGTGACTTCGCATCGCCTTATCCTAAAAGTTATATGAAAAAAAGCGACAGCACGAGATTAATTATTGGCTGTCGCTGGGTAGCGTTATTTTATTAGATTATTCGCTTGTGGCACAACCTGCGCCGGAAGCGGCTGGGCAGCAACCACTGCTGGCGCAGGGCGGCGGCGCTGCGTCCGGTGCTTTGGCACTCTGCTTATACCAGCCGCTCCCTTTGAGATGAAAATTGGCGCCGTTAAGCTGCTTTTTTAGCGCAGCGGCGCCGCAGGCGGGACACGTCTGCAACGGCGCATCAGACATTTTCTGTTTCGCTTCCAGCTCATGCTGACACGCTTCACAACGATAACTGTAGGTTGGCATTTTTAACAAATCCTCGTTAATAGTAGGCTAATAAGTTGCCCCTATATGGGGTTATTTCTCAATAGATGCAAGAATTATCTCACGCACAAGTCAACACCGAAACAGCAGGCGAAAAAAAACCCCTAGGATAAGATTCGAAGGGGTTTAGGTTTTGTTGCTGCGAAGCAGCGAATAAAGCCCTGGCAGTGTCCTACTTTCGCATGGGGAGGCCCCACACTATCATCGGCGCTGAGCGGTTTCACTTCCGAGTTCGGGAAGGGATCGGGTGGTTCACACTCGCTATGGCCGCCAGGAAAAACGGTGGTTGCAGCACAAGGCTACAACGAAAATTTGGTTAGCTGTAAAGCATTATCTGAAGATTGGCACGAAGTTCAATCAAACTACTTGGGTGTTATATGGTCAAGCCTCACGGGCAATTAGTACGGGTTAGCTACACACATTACTGCGCTTCCACATCCCGCCTATCAACGTCGTAGTCTTCGACGACCCTTTAGGGATATCAAGTATCCAGTGAGA
>JADGBN010000139.1 GCA_015231435.1 Gammaproteobacteria bacterium | reverse complement strand
GCTGGTTCGTTGCACCAAAGGCAGGCTGCGCACGCTGCAGTCGCTCACCCCAATCACTTAGGTTTACTAAGCTCATGGGGATTCGCGACTTTGCCGCCTTCCATCATTTCCAATGATTTTGGGTATATTCACAAAAACATATTAAGGGTGTCACTGTTTTGTCACGGCAATTATTTAATAATGACCGCTCTATGAAACCACACGCTTTATCTGATCTTAAACACCTTGTTCTGCCCCTGTTGCAGATCATCTTCCTGCCATAGCGTGCCACTGTGCTGGAGCAGCTGCTGCGGTTTTATTGGAAGGTTAAGCGCAAGGGACGATTAGTCAATTTTTTAAATGGTCTGAGTTATCTCGGCCGACCGGGAAAGGTGTTTGTTCCGGTCGAGCTGGTTGATCAGGGACTTGAGCTCATTCTTTCAGGTCTGAATAACACCCTTGCCATTCAGTGTAATCTCGACTGGATCTGGCCATGGTGGGTGGAGCAGCAGCAAAATCCGGCGAAAAGCTCTTTTATTCCCACCGGGATCAGTCTCGTCACAACCAACCTCTCGCAACGCAACTGGACATCCATTGGTGTTTTCGGCAGTTGTTATGAGAGTATGGTCGATCCGGTTGGCATGGTGACGCTGCACCCCTTTGGCTGGTCGGTTCTCCCTTATCTCAAACTGAATGGGCGTCACTATTTGCCGACCAGAATGGACGGAGCCATTAGCCAAGCGTTGCTCGATGGTGTCATCCCTGCGGTAGTCACCTGCTATACCACGCAGAGCGGCCTTGACTGGCACTCGACAATCTCTGCCCTGAATATCGACGGTGAGGAGGTGATTGATCTTTGCCATACACTGCACAATCACAGTACAGCGGCGATAGCGGTCACTTTTGGTCTCTCCATTCGACCCTATAATCCGCTGACCATCGGGCATATTAACAAGATTCGGCTGAAAAAAGGTTTATGGCGGGTTAATGGAGTTGCGGCATTGCTGCTTCTTGAAACGGCGGATCGTCATGCGGTGGCGGATCGCAATACCGGCGATCCGATTTTGATAGAGACGCTCCACAGTGATAAGCCCCTTCTCACCTCCCGTTCCGGCATCGCGGCAGGGGTCTCCGAGTATCGTCTGACGCTTGCACCGGGTGAAAGCCGAACCTTGACAGCCCTTGCTCCCTTAAGTCGGCAATCAGCAAGTTCGAGGAGCACACTTTCGCATCTGACCACGAGTCGGGTTGCAGCGGCGAGGGGAGAGAATAGCCGTTTCTGGCAACAGCAGAGTCAACGCGGAACCCTTGTCACGCTCCCGGATCTGCGTTGGCAGACGCTGTTTACAGCGCTTAAAAACCACCTTCATGTTTTTGATGATGGTAGCCACTTCTCGCCCGGGAACTTTTTCTATCATGATCACTGGTTTCGTGATAGCGCCTTTATCGCCGCTGCCTTTGAGATGGTCGGCTTTACTGAAGCCGTTGACCTAAAAGTTAAGGATTATCTGCGTCGTCAAACCCGCAGTGGTTTCTTTCGCAGCCAAAATGGTGAGTGGGACAGTAACGGTCAGGCGATGGTGACGCTGGTAAATCATGTGCGTTACACGGGTAACCGGGATCTATTGCTTCGCATCTATCCGGCGCTACTACAGGGAACACGCTGGATTAAAAAGATGCGAACAGCCGCACCATCTGTCGGTTCGCCTTACCAAACGCTGCATGACGGTCTGTTGCCTGCGGGGTTTTCAGCAGAACACTTTGGTCCCAACGACCACTATTACTGGGACAACTTCTGGTCCCTGGCGGCCATTCGGGTGACCCTCTGGGCGGCGGAAACGCTGCAAAGGGATAAAGATATTATCCAATTGAGTGAGTTGCTGGATCAGTACCAGACGGTGGTTGATAACTCGATAGGTCGTACGATGGCGCAGATGCCAGATAATACCCTGTCGTGTTCACCCTATCGGCGCATGGACTCTGCCGCCATTGGCAATCTCATTGCGCTGGTACCGCTTAACCTCTATCCGCTTGATGCCCCCTGGGTGGCTGCTACGCTTGACTATCTCTATGAAAATAATGTTATTCAGGGGCTCTTTTATCAGAAGATTATTCACACCGGACTTAATATCTATCTGACCGTGCAGTTGGCAAGGGTGCTGCAACTGCGCCAGGATGAGCGTTGGGAGGTGATGTTCGAGGCCATCATGGCTCATGCCACGCCTACCTTGACCTGGCCGGAGGCGATTCATCCCCGTACGGGTGGTGGCTGTATGGGTGATGGTGACCATGGCTGGGCGACCGCCGAGGTGCTGGTGCTAATGCGTTCGGCACTGGTGTGTGAACAGGGGCAGGCGCTCTGGCTTGGTGTCGGTATTCCTGAGCGTTGGTATCGGGAAGATTTGCATCTCGCGGTAAACAGCGCCGCCACACTTTTTGGTTTGCTGAGTTTTCAGTTAACACAGTGTGCAGGGGAGTTGATCCTGACCTGGCAGCTGCAACCTCATGAGATCTGCGGCACGCCAACGCTTATCCTCTATCTGCCACAATGTTACCGTCATGATAAGCGTCTGATGAGTGAGCCATGTCGTCATCCCCGCTGGCAGCAGTTTACACTTCCTGAAACGGCTGGAACCCTCTGTTTCCATTCTGATTTGCAACCTTCACCAACGATTGATTAATGATGAACCGTAGCGACTTCTATCTTTCACTGCGCAACTACTTTGATACGGTTATCGAGCAGAAGCAGCAGCAGCAACTTGCAACCTATCAGTCAGTGCGCATCGATCTTCACTGTCATGATCATCATAGTGATCGACCTGATGAGTTATGGGGGAGAATTCTCAATCTTCCCGAGACCTGGCTAAAAACCGGGGCACTGGTTAAACAGTTGCGCTCGCAGCATTGTGATCTGATTACCATCACGAACCATAACAACGCGCGTTCTTGCTGGCATCTGTTGGATAAGGGGGAAGATCTCCTGGTGGGGGCGGAGTTCACCTGCCATTTTGCCGATGAGGATAGCAGTGTCCATGTCCTTGCCTATGGGTTTACCCCGGAGCAGGAGGTCAAGCTTAATAAGCTGCGAAAAAATATTTATCATTTTGCCGCCTACGCCAATGAGCATTTCATACCCACGGTTCTTCCGCATCCGCTTTTTTTCTACAACCATAGTCAGCGACCGCAGCTCACCCTGTTAGAAAAACTGGCATGCCTGTTTCAGCGTTTCGAGGTACTTAACGGGCAGCGCGGCTATTGGCAAAATGCACTCACCCTGGCGTGGGTAGAGAGTCTTAATGAAGAGAAGATCACTCACTATGGTCGCAGGCACGGGCTTGATCCCTATGAGTTTTGCCGGCAACCGATGATTAAGAGCATGACCGGTGGCTCTGATGATCACAACGGTATTTTTGCCGGTAGTTGTGGCACCCTGCTGCAGATACCAGTCGCTGCACGGGGCAGCGGCGATCAACCGCTCTCCGTTTTGGCGCTGGAGGCGCTGCGTTGCGGTCTCACCACTCCTTACGGAAGTGTGGGTGAGGATGAGAAGCTGAGTGTCACTTTCCTTGATTATTTCACTCAGGTCGCCAGCCACATGAAAGATCCGGGGTTGACCCGAATGTTGCTGCATCAGGGCAGTGTCAGTGACAAGCTCTTCTGCCTCGGTGTGGGCAACGCCATTCATGAGTTGCAGCGGCACAACTATACGATGAAGTTTCTACAGGCATTTCATCACGCCATTCACGGAAAAAAACCAGGGGCGTTACTTAGGTTCAAGGTAGGCCGCGACTATAAACCTATTCTCGGCTGCCTGACGGCAATTGCCAACGCCAGGCGTGAGCAGTCGAAACACTATCAGCAGGTGCTGCGTACAGCGCTGCCCGAGATCTATCAGCTGATTATGAAGGTGATTGTTCAGCGACTGGAGGCGAGCGCAGGTAGCGGTAATAGCAATAGTGGAGAAAAAAGGGATCGGGAGATTGATTTCAGCCGTTTTATTAATCTCTCCCCGCAAGAGTTAGCCGGGAGTCTGGAGGTGCCCAGCCACTTTCGCGCTCTGTTTACCCCGGTTAAAAAGAGGATGCAGGAGGAGCAGGCAATGATCCCTCTTAATCTTGCAAAGGTATTTGATGATCTCTCCTTTCCGACGCTCTCGATGTCGCTGTTATTGGGTGCTTTTTTCACCAGTAGCAAGGTTCTGCATGCCAATCGCAGCTTTTTGAATGAACTTGCTGAGAGTATCGGCAAGCATCAGCATCCTAAGCGCATTCTCTGGTTGAGCGATACCTTTGATGATCAGAATGGTGTAGCCAACTCAATGCAGAGCTATCTTAAAGCGATTCAGAAGTATAACTATCCCATCGATATTCTCGTTTGTCATGATCATCTTAAACCTCAGGAACACCTGTTGGTGATACGCCCGCTCACCCGTTTCTCTGCTCCCAGCCTCTCTTCGCAGCGACTTTTTATGCCCAATCTGATGGAGATCCAGAAGCTCTTTGAGCAGGGTAGTTACGATCGCATTCTCTGCTCCACCGAACTTCTGATGGGGCCGGTGGCACTCTATCTGCAACGCGCCTTTTCGGTACCCGCCTATTTTTTTATGCACACCGACTGGCTTGACTATCTTAAATACTCAACCGATCTCAATGTCCATCTGCGGGATCGCTTCCGGCGACTGCTGCGTATTTTTTATCAGCAGTTTAATGGTATTTTTGTGCTTAATAGTGACCATCGGCGCTGGCTTAGCAGTCATCGTATGATGATCCCCAGTGAACGCCTCTTTTTGACCAGACACTGGCTTAATCCTGACTTTACCAGCGCAGTCGCCGAGTTGCAGCGCGCAACGGCAAGACGTAGACGTATCGCGAGTGGCCCGATACTCATCTATGCTGGCCGTCTTAGTGATGAGAAGGGGGTGATGCTGTTACGGAATATTCTTAACAAGGTACGTAAACAGCTTGCTGATGCGCAACTCTGGATTGCCGGTTCAGGGGTTGCCGAAAAACGGTTGCAACGCGCCCTGCCTGATGCCCGTTTTCTCGGTTGGGTCACTGCCCGGGAGCTTGCAGGCTACTATTTGCAAGCCGATATGATGATAATGCCCTCCCGTTTTGACACTTTCGGGAATGTGGTCCTTGAGGCAATGCACTGCCATCTTCCCGTTGCCGCCTTTAATGTGAAAGGACCCAAGGACATTATCGAGAATGGCGTTAGCGGTATTCTTGCTGAAAATAGCAAAGCTCTCTCTCAGCAGGTGGTCGCAATTCTTAAAGATCCGCACGCGTGGCAAGAGATGTCACAGGCTGCCTATCAACGCAGTCTCAGCTATAGTGCAGAACCGATTATGGAGCAGATGCTTAATGATCTGGGGTTACCCTTGCCTGAAGTAACCGTTCAGACCCGTCATCCTTGAAAATGCGGGTTCGTTGCACCAAAGGCAGGCTCCTAAGCCGTTTTGTTCTTAATCCCTTGGATTATATGGGGCGTTGCAGTACATTACAGTACATTTACAATAGTTCGCCAGAATCGAGGGGAACCATGGCCACCGCCAAGACCACCACGCTGACCTTTCGCATCGAACCGGAACTGAAAGAGGCGCTGCGCACGGCGGCGGAGCGGGAACACCGTTCCATTGCCAACATGGTGGCGGTGCTGATCATCGATTACTGCGAGCGCAACGATATTCCCGTCGAACTGGCCCCGGCGTCCGGGCGCAAAGGGGTGGCGAAATGACCCAAGCAACGAGAGGCAACCAGCAGCAAAGCGACGCTGATGTTTGAGGCGTTAGCCAAGTAAATCTCGACCGAAATGGTTGTACTCACTAAAGGAACAATATGGCCAAGCAAGCCGCATCCAAACAGGAAGAGCCCATCGAAAAGCAGATGTGGAAGGCGGCGGACAAGCTGCGCAAGAACATCGATGCGGCGGAGTACAAGCACATTGTGCTGGGGCTGATCTTCCTCAAATACATCTCCGATGCCTTTGATGAGCTGTACGAAAAGCTGCAACAGGGTGAGGGCGACTATGCGGGGGCCGACCCGGAAGATAAAGACGAATACAAGGCGGAAAACGTCTTCTTCGTGCCGGAGACGGCGCGCTGGCCCTACCTGCTCACCCAGGCCAAGCAGCCGGAGATCGGCAAGACGGTCGATGCCGCTATGGACGCCATTGAGAAGGAGAACCCCTCGCTGCGCGATGTGCTGCCCAAGGTGTTCGCGCGCGGCAATCTCGACCCCGCCAGTCTCGGCGGTCTGATTGATCTTATCGGCAACATCGCCCTCGGCCATGCCAAGGCGCGCAGCGCCGATCTGCTCGGTCATGTGTTTGAATATTTTCTCGGCCAGTTCGCCCTGGCCGAAGGCAAGAAGGGCGGCCAGTTCTACACCCCGCGCAGCGTGGTTGAACTACTGGTGGAGATGCTGGAGCCTTACCAAGGCAGGGTACTCGACCCCTGCTGCGGATCCGGCGGCATGTTTGTGCAATCGGAAAAATTCGTCACCGGCCATCAGGGCAAGGTCAACGACATCTCCATCTACGGGCAGGAGAGCAACCAGACCACCTGGCGCCTCGCCAAGATGAACCTCGCCATCCGCCACCTCGACAGCTCGCAGGTGAAGTGGAACAACGAAGGCTCCTTTCTCAACGATGCCCACAAAGACCTCAAGGCCGATTACGTCATCGCCAACCCGCCCTTCAACGACAGCGACTGGAGCGGCGACCTGTTGCGCAAGGATGGCCGCTGGCAACACGGCGTGCCGCCCACCGGTAACGCCAACTACGCCTGGATTCAACACTTCCTCTATCACCTCAACCCCAACGGCCAGGCCGGTTTCGTGCTCGCCAAGGGTGCGCTCACCTCCAAAAGCTCCGGCGAGGGCGACATCCGCAAGGCGCTGGTCGAGGCGCGGCTGGTGGACTGCATCGTCAATCTGCCCGCC
>JADGBN010000138.1 GCA_015231435.1 Gammaproteobacteria bacterium | reverse complement strand
TGATGTTGTTAATGTTGTTGGCTGTTACACCATTGACCTGATGCAGGTTAAAAGAGGTGTTGCAGTTGCCGCTGGCAGCGATGGCGTCGCTGGTTACCTGTGACAGAGAGGCGATTAGCAGCGATTTGCTGGCGTCACCGGGCGAGATGAAGTTAAAACGGTTACAGTCGCTTGTTTTTAGCCAGTTGGGGTAGTCAGCAGGAGCAGGGGTATGGTTAACCAAGTTTGTATAGAACGCTGCTGCGCTATCCATGTGGGGGCCATTTGCTTCGCTCCCCTCGCCGGAGTGGCAGTTAAGGTAGCAGCCGAAAAACTCAGAACTCCATAACGCGCTAAAGGTCGCAGCGCTGCTGCCGCTGCCATAATCGGGGCTGGTGTCACTACTGGTACCGTTGCTGCTGCTACTACTACTGCTACTGCTACTGCTAGGGACCTCTTCGCTGTCACCGCACCCTGCCAATAACAGCAACGGGAGCAATATCAGTAGTGGACGGATGGTGAAAGGGGATTGCATGGCTCTATCTCCTTAGGTTGGTGGGGATGACCAAAGTTTAGCATTAACGGTGAGCGGTGAGGTATGACAATGCCCGTTTCCGATAACTATTCAGTGGGTGCTGATGATGGGCGGCAAGGGTATACAGACGTGTATCTGTAATGATCACAAAAAACACCCCCGATATCCGGGGGTGTTATGAGTCATAAGGGCAGGTTAGATCTTCATCTCTGCGGTGGCGATAAGGGTGGGTGCGGTCAGATCTTTGGGTAGATCATCAAATTGCTTAACCAGACCAGGCCAGAGCAGACTGTAGTGAAGTTCGCTGCGAACCAGCACGACCCCTTTTGCCGGAATGGTGTAGTTCAGGCTGCGGCTTTCGAAGGGGAGTAGGCGGGTATCGTCACCGAGTTTGGTTGCCTTGGGTGGTGACGTTGGTTTGCCTTCATCATCGAGCAGGGTGAGTGTCATATAGGCCTGCTTGTCATCCATCGCAGGGTGCGTTTTGCTGCTGCTCCAGACGACGTTGCCGCTGGCATCATAGGCTTTTACCGTCAGGTAGATATTGCGGAAGGGCGCGCCTGTAGGGAGTTTATGGGGCTGCATATTACGCATCGTTGCGACAGCGTTAATGTTGTTGCCCTGCTTCTCACCCTTAACCGTTAACACGACACCTTTAGCGAGCATTTTCGGATCATGGCCACCACCGATGGAGTGGTCAATGATTCCGTCGCTGCTCACGGGCATGTGGCAGGAGAGGCAATCGACCTTCTCATTCACCGAGGCGTACTCATCAGCGGTATTGCACAGGGGGACGCCGTTGCCGTTAGGACGGAACTCGTGGCAACCCATGCAGTTATCAGAGGTGCGCAGGTTTTCAGGGTTACTCTCCATCAACAGGGCGGGGATCTCCTTGCCATCCAGCATGACGGGCTCACCAAGGTGAGGGTTGGGCTTCTGCTCGTCACCGCCGGCGCCAAACATATCGCCGCCTTTACTCAGTTTACCCAGCTCAAAATTGGACTGATAACCTGCCCCCTGAAGATTATCCGAAAGGGTATAGGCTTTGATGCCCAAACGCATTTTGCCATCGGGGGTTCTGATGCCGTTAAAGGTTTTTACGGTATGACAGGTGATACAGTTAACGCCTTCGTTATAGGCGGCAACGGCATCAATCTTCGTTTTACCATCGCGCGCGGCGTTTGGGGCGTGGCAGTTAAGGCAGACGGGATAGGAGCCGTTTTTCATTTTGACCCCCTCTTCAGTTGGCGAGCCGGCAAGACTTTGATAGAACTTGGCATGAATCGGATCGGTCAGTGGGGTACTGTTGGCGTGCATTGAGCCTTTCCACTGCTTGTAGATCTCTTTGTGACAGAGCTGACAGGTCTCCGCCGAGGTGTGGTGAATCGCTTCTGCCGCCTGACTCTGGCTGAAGCCGAACAGGCCGCCGCCAAGCAGAATGAGGGGGAGAAGTGAACTGCGTATTTTTTTATGTCGCATCAGTAAGTTCCTTTTGTAATCCTTGGTTTAATGAAGAGATATCCGTCGCTGGTATGGGTGCCTAATGAAAAGATGAAGATCTTTCAGGTACGCTGCCAGTGCTAAGTCTAGCGCATTTTCGAATAAAGTAAAAACAAGTAAACTTGTATATTATTATATACTTATATTGCTGTCGGAGTGCTTTAACGGTTGCGGTTAACGTTCCTTTTCAGCAACAATAGCGGTATATACCCGTCATCCTTGAAAATGCTGGTTCGTTGGCTGCAGTCGCTCACCCCAATCACTTAGGTTGTCTAAGCTCATGGGGATTCGCGACTTTGCCGCCTTCCATCATTTCCAATGATTTTGGGTATAGGCACTCTTTTTAAGCTGTTTGGTTTGCTGGTTGTTTTGTTGCCGCGTGGTGCTGTTTGCCGATGGCTATAAATCGGCAAATTTTTGGCAGTGGTGCCGACCTCTCTATATTTTCGTTTAATTACCCGGATTGAAATTATCATGAGTTACTTAGTTTTTTCGCCCCTCTTGTTGCGGTGTCTTCTTGTTACGCTTTGGTTCATGGTGGTGAGCTTGCCGGTGCAGGCGGCAAAGGTGGCGCTTGATGCGACGCACTGGGGGATTAAGGCGGGGGAGGGGTGCGTGAGTTGTCACCAAACCGCCTCATCCGGGCTCCATCAACAGTGGCAGCAGAGTGCCCATGCCAAGGCTGGGGTGAACTGTCTCGATTGTCATCAAGCAAAGGCGGCTGATAGCGATGCCTTTACCCATGAGGGCGAGGTGATTGCAACGCTGGTGACGCCTCAGGATTGCGGCCGCTGCCACGCTGAAGAGTACGCTGAGAACAGTGGGTCAATTCATAGTCAGTCACGGCTATTATTGCTAAATCGTACCGGGGCGAGCGAGGCAGAACTTGATGCGGCGGGCTGTTCCGTGTGTCATGGCAGTCGCGTGACACTAAAAATTGACGGCACCCTTGCCACCGGCTGGCCTAATAGTGGTGTCGGACGCCTAAACCCAGATGGTTCCCGCGGCGCCTGTTCGGCGTGTCATGGTCGGCATCAGTTCTCTCGTGCCGAGGCGCGGGATCCGCAGAGTTGTCGTCGTTGCCATCAGGGGAGCGAATCTCCGGATCATGAGGCGTATCAAAGCTCACGTCACGGCATTCTCTTTGCGGCGCATCGCAGCGAGATGAACCTGCAGAACGACAGCTGGGTGGTGGGCAAGGATTACAGTGCCACCGCCACCTGTGTCACCTGTCATATGGGGGCTGCTCCGGGTATTAATGCCACCCATGATGTGGGAATGCGTGATATCTGGAATTTGGGGGGGGTGGTCTCCGAGCAGCAGTCGCTGGTGATTTTTGAGAATGGTGAGACGCGTGATCTGCCGCTCTCCCAACCGGCGGTTCGCAAGGGCGATACCCTCGCCCGTAACAGTGGTGAGAGTGGTGTGGTCAAGGCGGTGGCAGCGCCTGCAAGACGCCGTGCGGCAATGAGCAAGGTCTGTCTTGAGTGTCATGGCAAATCATTTGCCACCGCCTTTTTCACTCAGTTTGATGCGCAGATCGAACGCTATAATTTGGAGTTCGCCATACCGGCGCAGGCGCTGATGCAGCAGCTTTATGATGATGCCCGGTTAACCCCTACCCCCTTTGATGAGCCGCTGGAGTTAAGTTGGTGGCGCTTGTGGCACGACCTTGGCATTAGTTATCGGCATGGTGCGGCGATGGCCAGCCCGTCGATGAGCAGTAGTGAGGGTTGGCAAAAGTTGCAGCAGCATTTTTACGGCGATTTTCTACCGCAGTTGCAACAGCTGCTGGGGGTTGAGCCGAGCCGTCAGCTGTTAAAACAGTACTGGGGGGATCGCTATCCGGCATGGCTGACGGATGCGGCTGCGGCTGCACCGCTCATGGGTTATGAGTCGCTGCGCCCTGCGGCAATAGCGCCAGTGGCGAGCGATGCCCCGCAAATCACGCCATCTCCCTCTGCGGGTGCGGTGGGGACGCCGTAATGGCTACCATCGGGATCGCCAGATATATTACCGTTCGCACCACCGTCGCAGTCACCGTCGGGGGGCTGTTCGGCTCACTGTTTATCCTCTTTTTACAGGTGTTTGATCACTACACCTCGACGGAGTCATTTTGTACCACCTGTCACTCGATGGAGTTGGTCGCTGTGCCCTATCGCGAGTCATCACACTATCGTCCCGCCTCGGGCGTGCGGGCAGAGTGTGGTGACTGCCATGTTTCGCAGGGGCTGTTTGCTGCCACATGGGATCACTTTGTCGGCAGTCGCGATCTGTATAAGCAGCTCTTTGGCGCCAATTATGATGATCCGGTGATTAACGCCCTGCATTTGCCGGAGGCCGCCTTTGCCGCACGCGAGTGGTTTGCTGAACGTCAATCGGCCACCTGTTATCGTTGTCATACCCTCGAGGCGATCTATGGGGAGCGACCGGCAACGCGTGAGATTCATCTTACGCAAAGCGCGGGTAAGAGCTGTATCGATTGTCACATTAATCTTGTGCATCGTCCCGTGCCTGATAAAAAAGTGTTCAAAAGGGAGGCGTGGAACCGTATGATAGAGGAGGAGTTTGCCCTGCCTGCGGGCAGTGCCGAGGTGCTGTTGACGCAGTAGGTGAGCTGGAACTGTTACGAGCGATTACCGACGCCATTTGCGTCCCCTACCAAGCAACAATTTAAGGAGTTTTCATGTCTGTAGCGATGCGTAAGCTGTTAATTCTGGGCTGCAAAACCATGCGTGAAGGGGTATTGGTTTCGTCGATATTTTTTCTTGCCGCCCTGGTGATGATCTTAACCTCAATTTATCTTATTGCAGATATTCCGGTGATTAACCACCTGGTTCTGGTTATCGGGCTGGTTCTCATTCTGCTGGCCCCGATTATCTTAATCTCCACTTTTTTCTTGACGGTGCTGTTTGAGTCTAAACATCTGCTGGATGAGTGCGAAAGGTAGGATCTATTAATTACGCAGAGGAGATAGCCTATCCTGGCGATAGTGCCACGCTGTTTGCAGTGGTGGCGCAAACAGCGTGGTCATTTTTTCTTGACAGCTGTTACACCCCCTTGCAGCAACAGCGCGAAGGTTGTCCGCTAACCATCTCACCTGCGTCACGTTACGATATTATCGTCACCTCGCCGCAAACGACGCTGGTCACCCGTCACGGTCAAACAACAGTAACCGATATTGCGACAGGGGAGGTTCGTACCTCGCGCAGCAACCCCTTTTCGCTGGTCGCCCAACAACTGCAACAGCTGGCAAAGCCAAAGGTGGATGAACTCCCCTTTTATGGCGGCGCGGTCGGTTATTTCGGCTATGATTTGGCACGTTATTTAGAGCGTCTGCCAAGTGTCGCCCGCGATGACGCCATTTTGCCGGAGATGGCTATCGGCATCTACCCGGCCGCATTGCTGGTGGATCATCTGACGCAGCGCGCCTTTGTGGTGGGCAGTGATGCAGCAGCTCGGCAGCAGTTACTGGCGCGTTTGCAGCAGGCGGTGCCGCACTATCCTGACTTTTCGTTGCTGTCACCAGCAGTGGCAGAGATTAGCCAGGCTGACTATCTTGCGGCAGTGACCAAGATTAAATCCTATATTTATGCCGGTGACTGCTATCAGGTCAATTATGCGCAGCGCTTTAGTGCCGCAGTGCGGGGGGATGACTGGTGGTTATATCGCTATTTGCGGCAGATTAATCCGGCGCCCTATAGCGCCTATTTACGTCTGCCTCAGGGGGCGCTGTTATCGGCATCACCGGAGCAGTTTCTCTCTCTGCATCGGGGGCGGGTGGTCACGCGTCCGATTAAGGGGACGGCACCCCGCAGTGCCGATAGTGAAACAGATCAGCAACTGGCGGCGCAACTTTGTCAAAGCGTTAAAGATCGCGCCGAGAACGTGATGATTGTTGATCTGTTGCGTAACGATTTAGGCCGCAGTTGCCACACCGGATCGGTTACCCTAGAGCAGCTTTGTGAGTTACAGAGTTTTGCCCAGGTACACCATTTAGTGAGTACTATTAGTGCTGAAATCGCCGCTGATTTAAGTGCGCTGGATCTGCTGCAAAATGCTTTTCCAGGGGGGTCGATCACCGGCGCCCCAAAGATTCGCGCCATGGAGATTATTGAGCAGCTGGAGCCGACCCGCCGTAGCGCCTATTGCGGCTCTATTGCTTATATCGGGGTTAATGGCAGTATGGAGAGCAATATTGCTATTCGCACCCTGCTGCGTGAGGGAGATATCGTGCGTTACTGGGTGGGTGGCGGCATTGTCGCCGATTCAGAACCGCTGGCAGAGTATGCCGAGTCACTGCATAAGGGCGCCGCCCTGCAGCAGGCGCTTCGCCATTTTCTTGTCAGCTGATGTATGGTTTTTATCATAAATATAAGTGGGCTTAGGGTGATAGACGGCACTATTGTGATTATTCAACACTTCTTGTGTAAGATAGCACCCGCTTCATGCAGTTGTCTCGGGGATGCATGCCGTCATAAAAATCTGTTTCCTTGCAGCCAACCTGAGCAGGATCATAAGAACCAAGTATTTTGATTTTATATTTTTTAGCTATGTTGTGAAATATTTTTTCCATATCAATAACTATTTTCTGCTCATTTTTTATGCGTTCATAAAGTTTTGGATGGTATGGCGATAAAATAAGAATTATATTTTGCTTATCTGCGAAACCTTTAATAAAACTTTCAAAAACAGCGACGGATTTATCGGAGAATAGATAGGGAGATATTTCGTAATTTATCAGATTATCAAATTGACGAACGATCTCCTGTTGGCTTTTTGAGTTATAACTGGTATTGTATACGCGGCTGCCATCGTGACGTATTTTATCTTTGCTGTCAGGAAAATCGTTGTTGGCTATGATTTCCGATCTGTTGATGCGGTCGTATATTTTACTTGCGGTGCTATAGAATGCGTTTTCCTTACTGTCAGTAT
>JADGBN010000137.1 GCA_015231435.1 Gammaproteobacteria bacterium | reverse complement strand
CAACGGGGGTGAGGGTAACATTATCCTTCATGGCGTTGACACTGAAGGTTACAACCGTTATGCCAGCGAACATGACTTGGTTGTCCTAGCTGTTGGCATGGAGTCAACGGTTCCTGCGGCTATCTTCCCTGCAGGCACGGCAATTAATGAGCATGGTTTTATCGATGCAGATGAGTCTAATGGCGCCATATTTGGTGCAGGTTGCTCTTCAGATGCGCTCGATGTTAATCGTGCGACACAAAATGCGACCGCTGCGGCGCTTCGCGCCATTCAGGTGGTCAACCGGTTAGCGGCAACGGAGGGTTAGAACGTGGCAGATATGAAGATTGGAGCATACATCTGTAAAGGGTGTGGAATCGAGGAGCGTCTTGATGTTAAGCAGCTCGTAACGACCGCTAAACGTGACGGCAAGGCGGCTGTTAGCAAAGATCACGAGTTTCTCTGTAACGCCGATGGCGTCAAGATGATTCAGAATGATATCGACAACGACGGCGTTAATCGTGTTGTGATTGTCGGTTGTTCGCGTCGGGCAAAAACCGAAGCTTTCAACTTTGAGGGTGTCACCCTGTCGCGTGCCAATATTCGCGAAGGGGTTATCTGGGTGCGCCCCGATAATGAGGAGTCCCAAGAGACGACTCAGGAGATGGCCGACGACTATGTGCGTATGGCCTGTGCTGAAGCGAAGGCGATGAAACTGCCGGAGTCCAGCGGCGAACAGCCACTGACCCGCCGTATTATGGTGGTGGGCGGTGGAATCACCGGACTGACTGCCGCTATTGAAGCTGCCAATACCGGCTACGAGGTTGATCTGATTGAGAAGAGCGGCGCTCTTGGCGGTGCTGTCGCGGGCTTCTATAAGCGTGTCCCAGGAAAAAATGGTCTGCAAGGCCCCGTTGACAACGATATTGCAAAATTAATTGCAGCGGTTGAGGGTAGCAGCCAAATTAAGGTTCATCTCAATAGCAGCATTGCCACTACTGACGGGGCTCCCGGGCGCTTTAGCGTCACCCTTGAGGATGGCGCTGCCTTTACCGTGGGTGCCATTGTTCAGGCAACCGGTTTTAAGTCCTATGATATGAGTCTGCTTACGGAGTTCTCTCCCGAGGCACCGGACGTGATTGATCAGCTGACCTTTGAACAGCGTGTTAAAGCTGCCAATGGGGCGATTAAAAAGGCCGATGGCAGTGATGCGCAAAATGTGGTTTTTGTGCAGTGTGCCGGACAGCGTAGTGAGAAACCTGGGCACCTCTCTTACTGCTCAGGACACTGCTGTAACACCTCGGTGAAACAGGCGCACTATGTCAAGGCAGCAGGTGGTGATGCCACAGTCATCTTTACCGATCTGCGTACCCCGGGGGCAACTGGTGAAGACTTCTATCGTAGCGGTCAGGAAGCCGGTGTTACCTTTTCAAAAGGGTGCGTCAGCAGCGTTAGTGCCAAGGGTGAGGTGAACTACAAAGATCTGATTCTTAACGAAGAGATCACCGTTAACGCCGATATCGTGGTACTCGCTACGGGTATGGTGCCCAACTCTGGTCCTAACCCCTATCTGGTGCTTGATCGTGCACAGGCGAAAGAGGATGGTAAAACCGAGTTGGTTGCAACACTCGATGCCGAGATTGCCATTCAGCCTGCCTCAATTCTGAACCTGCAATACCGTCAGGGGAGTGACCTGCCGATTTTGCGTGACGGCTTTAACGACTCCCACTTTATCTGTTTCCCCTATGAGACCCGTCGTACCGGTATCTATGCAGCCGGTCCGATCCGTCGCCCCATGGATATTGTTCAGGCGGTGGAGGATGCTACAGGGGCAACACTGAAAGCGATTCAGGCGTGTGAAAATGCTGCCTTGGGTCGTGCAGCGCATCCGCGCTCTGGTGATCTTAGCTTCCCGACATTCCGTAAAGAGGGTTGTACCCAGTGTAAACGCTGTACGGTTGAGTGCCCCTTCGGTGCGATTAACGAAGATGATAAGGGCTATCCTCAGTACAACGAGGCGCGTTGTCGCCGCTGTGGTACCTGTATGGGCGCCTGCCCAGTACGGGTTATCTCCTTTGAAAATTACTCGGTGGAGACCGTTGGTCAGCAGATTAAGAATGTCTCGATTCCCGAAGAGTTTGAAGAGAAGCCGCGTATTCTGATGCTTGCCTGTGAAAACGATGCCTATCCGGCACTCGATATGGCGGGGATGACGCATCAGGAGTATAGCTCTTTTGTGCGTATTATCCCGGTCCGTTGCCTCGGTTCAGTTAATACCATCTGGATTACCGATGCCCTTAATAGTGGCTTTGACGGCATTATTCTCGCGGGCTGTCAAAAGGGCGACAACTATCAGTGTCACTTTGTCAAAGGTTCGGAGATGGCGCACTATCGGATGAGCAAAATCGATGACACGCTAAAGCAGCTTAATCTTGAGAAGGAGCGGGTGGCAACGCTTGAGGTGGCCATTACCGATATTCAGCGTCTGCCTGCCGAGATTAATAAGATGGCTGATACCATTAAAGAGATCGGCATGAGCCCCTTCAAGTTCTAGGAGAATGCGATGAGTGATATGAATCAAAATATGTTAGCTAAGTACCGTAGCAGCTTCCTTAAAGAGGTTGAGGCGAACGTCGAAGAGGGGCACATGGTTAAAATGTGCATGCAGTGCGGCGTCTGTTCCGGATCTTGTCCGATGCAGAACCATTGGGATCATCCGCCACAAGAGCTCTTTATGATGATTCGTGCCAATAAGCGCGAAGAGGTGCTCACCTCAAGTTCAATGTGGATGTGTACCAGTTGCTACAACTGTATTGCCCGTTGTCCACGGGGTCTGCCGATCACCCATATCATGCACGGACTGGCGACCTATGCCAAGCGTCTGGGCAAGGTGCCTGAGGGTCAGCCAACTGCCAAATTTGCCCAGAAGATGTGGGATAACCTCAAGCAGAAGGGGCGCACCAACGAGCTGAAGCTCGGCCTTGCGCTCTACTTCATGAACGGTTTTGGCGAAGGGGTAAAAAAGGCGCTGTCGATGCAGGATGTCGGACTTGGCATGGTCAAAACAGGGCGCCTCAATCCAATGGAGCTTCTTGGCGGACATGGTATAAAGGATGTCGCTGGTCTGCAGAAGATGCTTGCCAAGGCAGAGGCAATAGAGAATCAGCATATCGCTGAATATAAAGGTTGAGGTAGATAACATGGCAAAATATGAGTTCTCCTATTATCCCGGTTGTTCGTCTCAATCCAAGACGTCAGCAGATAACTACATGCGCGCCAATAAGGTCGTCTGTGCCGATCTCGATATCGCGTTAAAAGAGATCCCTGACTGGAACTGCTGCTCTGCCTCTATCGGCTATGCCGGTGGTGGCGAGTTACCACGGCTGAGCCTAAGTGCGCGTAATATTGCCCTGTCACAACAGGCGCATGGTCAGACGGATATTGTTAGCCCCTGTGCCGCCTGCTGGCGCGCCACCCGCGAAGCCAAAGAGCGGATGGAAGAGAATGCCCATGTCAAAAGTGGTTTAACCGCTGCTCTGGCGGAGATTGGTCTGAAAATTGAGGGCGAGGCTCCTAAAGCGCGGCACATGGTTGAAGTGCTGGTTGAGGATGTCGGTTATGACGAGATTAAATCAAAGGTTAAAAAACCGTTGGCGGGTCTTAAAATTGCCGGCTATGTTGGTTGTCAGACTAACCGTCCCTTTGGTATTGATGGTGAGTCTTTCGAAAATCCGCGTTACCTCGATAAAATGGTCGCCACCCTAGGTGCTGAGCCAGTAGAGAACTACGAAAAGAAGGTCTCCTGCTGTGGTGGTGCATTGATGTTCTCCGAGCCAGAAAAATCCCAACGTCTGGTGAAGGATATTATTGAAGCGGCCTATGATGGCGGCGCAGATATGATTGTCCCGCCTTGCCCAGTCTGTCAGATGAATGTCGAAGTTTATCAAGGTCATATTAACAAGACCTATGGTACAAAGTTCGCCATTCCCGTGGTTTACTACTCCAACCTAATGGCGGTTGCCTTTGGTCACAACAGTAAAGAGTCCGCTCTTGATGGTCAGATGATTAAGGCGAGCAAGCTCGAGCAGATTGCCGGTTAGTGAAAACGCCCTGACGGGTAGGATAAAACGCCCCTTTACGGGGCGTTTTTTTATATATAGTACCAAGAAAGAGATGTAAATTAATGAAAATATTAACTATTAAAGTTGATGACGAGGTTTATGAGAAGTTTATTTGGCTTCTCGATCATTTTCCGTCAGGTGAGGTAAAGATCCTTCAAAAGGATACCTATGTCGATGATGATGCCTATCATCGTGGTATTAAAGGAGGGGTAAAAGCAGTTCATGAGTCGCGCATCGAGCCGATGATAAATACCGATACGCTAAAAAGCCTTGAGCCTGCCACCCCCTTGCATCGAACTCCCCGTCGTAGTGGTGGGTAGTCGCGGGGAGCTATTTTTTGCTGCGTAACGGCTACACAGTGCTATGTGACGCGGCGGTGAGTTGGGCGTAGAGTAGCGGTAGTTCGCGGGGCAGTTGTGATGGTTTATGAATGACGATATAGCTGCTGCTGCCAAAGATATGGGGTAGGTACTCTTTGGCATGGGTGTCGATGGTGACACAGAAGGGTTGAACACCGACCTGCCGTGCCATGTGGATGGCGTGACGGCTATCCTCAACGCCGTAGCGTCCTTCATAGCGGTCAATATCGTTAGGCTTGCCGTCGGTGAGGATAAGCAGGAGTTTGCGTCCGTTACTTTGCTGGCAGAGCAGGGAGGTGGAGTGGCGGATCGCCGCCCCCAAACGGGTGTAGTAGCCGGGTTTAATCGCTTCAATGCGACCGCGAATGGTGTCGTTGTGGCTCTCTTTAAATGATTTAATCTGATGATAGCGGATCGGATCGCGTTTACGCGAGGAGAAGCCGTAGATGGCAAAGGGGTCGCCGGTGGCCATCAGACTCTCCGAGAAGAGATAGAGGGTGTCACGAATAATATCGATAACGCGATGCTGATTATCGACCCAGCTATCGGTGGAGAGGGAGAGATCGGCGAGTAACAGGGTGGAGAGATCTCGCCCCCCCTGATGCAACGCCCGGTAGAGTCCCGCTGCGGTGGTACTGCGTCCGGCGCGACGTTCGCTGGTGTAGCGCAGATAGGCATCGAGATCAATATCACTCCCCTCATCCTGGCCACGATGCCAGATCCGTGATGGGGCGAGTAGTTGAAAGCGGTTACGCAGCTGGCGTGCCGTTTTGCGCAGGCGCGGGGGGAGTGGGGCAGGGATGGCATCAAGGCTCATCATTGGCAGAAGGCGGCAGTAGTCAGGTTGCAGGGTGAGTTTTTTATAATCCCATTCGGGTAGCATAATGCCTTCACTAATCACCGCGTCGTCACTGCCGGCAGCAGGCAGATCTAGGTCAAAACGGATATTGCTTGCCGAGGCGCGGTTATCGCGACAGATCGCCAGCTTATCCATCTCTTTTGCGGTAGCGGCGGCGTTATCCAGATCCTCACTCTCATCCTGCCCCCGATCGAGGTTAATGAAATCACCCCAAGAGAAGATATTCTCCATGCGAATCGTGATTAGCCCCCCCTTGCGAGCATCGGGTTTTTCGACACGTTCAGCACCATAACGTCGTGACTGTTCATCTTCATCCTGGGGAGTGAAAGCACCGCTGCTGCTTTGCCCACCCTCTGGCGCCTCTGCGGCTGGCGGGCTCTCCTGTGAATAGGGAGGAAAGGGGTTTAACCAGAGCGCAACCGGTTGCGGTAGGGTGTCGGCACTGGGTAGTGTGGCGACTGAACCCGGCTCAAGCAGTGCGGCGCGAATAGCTCGCTCCTGTGCTGCTGCCTGATGTGGCAGCTTTGCAGCCGCAATACGCTGTTGCAGATGGGCGGTGACCAGTCGTTGATAACGCGGTGTCAGGGCGGGGAAACGGGTGAGTAAGTTTTGGGTTAGGGTCTGCTGATTAGCCAGCCATGCGACTGTTTTATGACTTTGATAGCTCTCATCAAATACCGCCAGCGCCGTGAGCCAGATATAGAGATCGCGGTTAAGGGATTTGTCACTAAAGAGGTTTATCTGACTCGGCAGGCGTAGAGAGCGCTCATCACGCCAGGCGAGTTCAACCTGTTTTCCACTCCCTGCGATGCGTTGCAAAAAGGTGCGGGCACCATAAAACTCACAGGGCGCTGCTTTCTCAATCACCATGCCGCCATCACCGCCGAGAGCGCGAAAGATGGTGGCAACCGGGCGTTTAACCTCCTCAAGGGTGACGCCAGCCTCAGGATGGTGACGATCGGCAGCACGGGTAATTAGCCGATGCCAGAGTGCGCCAACTTGTTCTTCCATAATGGTTAGCGATGGGCTGTGAGAGAGGGTGGTAAGCGCATAATACTCCTCAAACGCTTCAGTAAGATTAGTGATTATAGGAGAAAGCGAATCGTCTGTTCCCTGTTTTGGATCAAGCCATCGCTGCAACGTTATACCCGTCATCCTTGAAAATGCTGGTTCGTTGGCCGCAGTCGCTCACCCCAATCACATAGCTTATCTATGCTCATGGGGATTCGCGACTTTGCCGCCTTCCATCATTTCCAATGATTTTGGGTATAGCCTGCTTAGCGGCGCTTAACAACCTCCGGCAGCAGGCGTTCGTACTCCGCCTTGACCACCGCATAGCACTCGCAGCTTCGTGCCTCCAGCCCCTTGCGATCGAGCAGGGTGATATGGCCACGGTTGTAGCTAATCAGGCCAGCCTTCTGCAGGTTACCAGCCGCCACCGTTACCCCCTCGCGGCGCACGCCGAGCATATTGGCGATCAACTCCTGGGTCATGTACAGTTCATTGCCGGTCAAACGTTCGAAGCTCAGCAGCAGCCAGCGGCAAAGCTGCTGGTCGAGTGTATGGTGGCGGTTACACACGGCGGTCTGTGCCATCTGCGTCAGGAGAGCCTGGGTATAGCGTAGCAACAGGTGCTGTAGCTCTGCGG
>JADGBN010000136.1 GCA_015231435.1 Gammaproteobacteria bacterium | reverse complement strand
CCACCACCCCGCAGCAGCTGGTTGCGCAGCAGGTGCAGCAGGCACTGGCGCAGCAGAGACCGCTGCCGCAGCTTTTGCAAATGCTACCCGGGCAGTTAAACACGCTGTTAAGTGAAGCATCGCCCGCCACCGGGGCGCAGCCGCAGGCGACGGTGACTGCAACGACACCCTCTGCAATTGAACAGCAGTTACCGCTGCTGTTAAAGCGGTTGTTAACCAGCGTCACCCCGCAACAGTTAGGTTCGCCGGCGCAACTTCGCGAGGCGCTGCAAAATAGCGGCCATTTTTTTGAGCAGAAGTTGCAGATGTTGGTGGCGCAGCAACAGCAGGAGAGGTCGCCTCAGCCGCCCCGAATGACCACCGCTGCCCTGCCCGCAGAGTCGGCTGCCGCGAGGTTATCGCAGCAGTTACAGGGCGATTTTAAGGCAAATTTGCTGGCGTTAATCGCCTTACTGAAGGCAGCAGGGGTGACCTCTGTGCCAAACGCAACGGCCAATAGTGCGCCTGCCACCACCGTTACAAATGCCTCAGCTACCTCAGCCACAGTAACCAGCAGCGCCTCGGCAGGCAGCACCATAACGGCTGCTGCCTCGCCAAGCGCAGTGACGACAGCGGTAGTGGGCGGTGCCACAGCCGTCGCCACAGCCAGCGCTGCTACCGTTGCCAGTGTAGCGACTGCCGCAGCGGGCGCTACGGCAGTCGTCACTATCGCCGCATCGCTATCGCCAGCCGCCTCTGCACCTGCATCTGCTCCCGCATCATCATCGCCAATCCCCACACCAGTGACTCCCGCTCCCAGCCTCTCTAACAGCCCGCCCCTCAGTACATCTGCTCAGTCCCCTTCCCACCCCCCTTCTCAGCTCCCCTCAGAGTACACCCGTCAATCGTTACAGCAGGGCGGTCTGTCACCAACGGCGGCAGCGAATAGCGCCGCAACCAGCCCCGTGGCGTTGGCTACCGCCGCGCCCGTCAAGCCCTCACCGGCAACGGGGGCGCCATCACTATCGCCTGCGCTGGCAACGACGCCGCTGGCTACTGCGGCAGCGTTAAGCCCTGAGTCGGGTCGTGCTGCGCAAACCCCCGCCACTGTGGCGGCGCCGGGGGAGGCGATCAAACCCGGCGAATTGATGCGGCAACAGACCGTGCGTGCTTATAGCCAGATGCAGCCAGCCATAACCCCGCAAACGGCATCCAGTAGCACCTCCCCAGCGCTGTCGCCAATGCCGGTGAATCTTGGGTCGCTAGCGTCGTCTGTCGGTGAGCCTCTCGCTAGGGCAGCGATCACGACGCTTTCAAGCTTTACCCCGCAGGCTGCGATTAGTGCTGCGGCAGAGGCGCTTGCTCAAGGCAGTGTACAGAGTACTCAGGCGACCGTTGTGGCGGGTAATACGACGCTGGCACCACTATTGCAACAGTTGCGTAACCTGTTTAGCCGCAGTGGCACCACCACACCCTTACCGATCACTGCGGATACGGCGAACAGCACCAGCGCATCCTCCCCGGAGCTGCACGCCTTAATGAAAAGTGCCGAGGGCGGGCTGGCTCGGGTGCGGCTTAACCAGTTAGCCAGTAGTCGGCAGGATCGTCAGGAACAGGTGATGTTTGTCGAAATCCCCGTACAAACCGACGCCGGTGAGCGGGTGATGCCGATTGAGATTGGACGCAGTGCTCCGCGTCGTGGGGTGATGGAGCCCCCGGGTTGGCGTGTCACACTGCACCTAGATGACGCCACTCATGGCGCAGTTAAAATTGAGATTATCCTTAAAGGAGAACAGATCTCGACCCGTTTTGATTGCAGTGAAGAGAGCACCCGCGAGCGGCTACAGACGCAGATGGGGGATCTCAAGCAGCGTCTGCAACGATCAGGTTTTTCCATTGGCACCCTGCTGGCCCTGCAGCGACCTGGAATGGTTCAAAATGCCACCACTGCAAGTGCTGCAGAGGCGCCCTGGCAAAGCGCCTGGCTGCAATCGTTAGAGGGGGCGGTCAAGGCCGAGGTATGAGCGAAAAACGGGCAGCTATCGCCCTCTATTATGACCAGAAGAGTGCCCCCCAAGTGAGTGCTAAAGGATTTGGGGCATTGGCGCAGGAGATGATTGCGCTGGCGAAAGAGCACCATATTCCCATCGAGGAGGATGCCGCACTGACCGAGTTGTTGGCGCAACTCGACATTGGCGACAATATTCCCGAAAGCCTCTATATCGCCGTTGCTGAGGTGCTCGCCTTTGCCTATATGGCCCTGGGCAAGTTTCCCAAAAACTGGCAGGGGGAGGGGAGGATTCGGGATCAGGCGTAAATCAAGGTGGGATGATCCTTTCTCCTTGAACATCAATCCAGTATCTTACATCGTGCCAGCGTTTTGCTGCATCATGGCTTGGTTGCGCCCCGCCTCCTTGGCTCTGTAGAGCGCCTCATCGGCAAGCTTGAGCAGCATCTCCGAACTTCTATTCGCAGCGGGAACGATTGCAGCCACGCCAATACTCGCGGTGACGTGTGCGAATGGTGACTCTGCGTGTGGCAAGCCTTTAGCCGCAATGGCATTGCATATCTTTTGCGCCATCACTAGGGCATCTTCTGCATCAATGGCGGGCGCAATAAACGCGAACTCTTCCCCGCCGTAGCGAGCAACCAGATCGCCGGCGCGACTGATACTTGCGGCAAGGGTTTGGGCAACCGTAGTCAGGCAGATATCGCCCGCCTGATGGCCATAGCGGTCGTTATATTTTTTGAACCAATCAATATCAATCATTGCCACGGCAAGGGGTTGTTTCAGGCGCTCCATCCGTTTCCACTCATCCTTCAGAACCGTATCAAAATGGCGGCGGTTGGCAATACCCGTCAGCGCGTCAGTCACGCTGAGTCTATTCAGACGACGATTGGCCTCTTCAAGTTGCATTGTGCGCTTTGCCACCTGCTCTTCAAGAACCCTTTCTGACTCTCTGAGCGTGGTAACCAAGGTGGCTTGCGCTTCAATCGCTTCCCGTTGCGCCTTCACCTTCTCGGCGCGAATATGGTTTATGCGGGCGGCAAGGGCAAATGAGAGCAGCAGCATCTCGGCCAATGAGCCAATTTGAATACCATGGACGGTGAAAAAGGTGGTAGGTACCAAGCCATAGTTACGCAGTGGATATAACGCCGCAAATAACAGAAACAGAAACCAGGAGAGCAGATAGAGGCGCCCGCCAGGAATTTTGTGTATCACACTGTAAATGCCAGACCATGCCGAGACCATCAGAGCGATAAACAAGGCCGCAGATACCAGACGGCCGCCAGTGTAATAGGATACGAATAGACCGATAAACGTGGGAATCGCCACTAGGATGCCAGCACCGAGCAAAGAGCGGTCAAGCCAGATAGAGGTGGCTGCAGTATTAAGAAAACTACGAGCAAACTGGGTTACAAAGATACCCGCAAAACCGAATGCCCAATAGGAGTAGTTCACTAGCCACCCGTTATCCGGCCAGAAAAACTCAGCAGCCATGCCATTCGCCGCCCCAATACCCAACCCGATGAAGGTAGCGTAAAGCACATAATCAATATAGATACGCTCGCGCAGAGTGATCCACAGCAGGGCGTTGTAGATGATCATCGCCAGCAGTGCGCCGAAGTACGCTGCCTGACCCGCATATTTTAACTGGCTTGAGGCTGCGAAACGCTCTGGTGACCAAGCGGTGAGGGGGGCAGTTAAGGTTCCTTGGCTCTTAAGACGTAGAAAGATAGTTTCGACGGCTACGGTAGCGGGTGGCATCGGAAAAACAAAATTAAGATGCCGCATGGGACGTTCGCTAAAGGGATAGATGTCACCCGCACGGCTTGGTGAGTCAGCTCTAGGGTGATAAAGCTCTACAGAGTCCAAAGTGGGAAAGGCCAGTTCCAGCAGCCACGGCGTACCGATTTGTGGTTTTTCGGCGCGCGTCTGCACCTGAAACGCGATCCACCACGCAGAATGGGTATAGCCTTTATTAAAACCTTTTTTGGAATCAATGGGGGTGAAGCTACCGGCAGCAAACTGACGCCGTGCCTCCTCAATGGTGAGCGTACCAACGGAATCTTCAAGGGCAACAAGATAGGGTGCAAGATCCTGCTGTTGCAGATCCGCATCAATAACAAAGACCGCAGTGGCGTGCGCCAGAGTGGAACAGCAGGTTATCAGTAACAGGAAAAAAGTACGGAATAGTTTCAGCATGGGCTCAATTCGTGGCAATGATGAAATGCCACTAGAATACGCTATCGATTTCCATGCTGCTATGCGTACCCGAAAAAATAGTCGTCGTCGTGTTAGCGCTTATTGAGCGTAACCGTTCAGACCCCCACTACTTTTTCTCCCTCTCCCCTCGGGGTTGGGGTGAGGGTAAAAAAGCAGGGTGTCTGAACGTTTACTATTGAGCCGATACCCGCCTATTGATTCGTTTTATTGGTGCAATATAAGCTGGCGGTTAAGCGAGTCGTGTTGCTTAAAATCGGGCAGAGCTTCAACAGATCTACTATGCTATTGCAAACAACGCTTAAGAGTTCCCATTTTGACTATATGAATTAGAGGAGAGTGCGATGACCGCTTCATCTATTTTGGCTGATACCCCGTTGGTGAAAGATCTTTCGCAGGCAGAGTTGGCAAAGCTTGAAGCCATCATCACCCTGCGAGAGTTGCAAGAGGGTGAAATTCTGATCACCGAAGGGGTGATTGATAACTGTCTCTACGGTATTATTGCGGGTAGTCTGGCGGTGGGTCGTGAAACCGGCGATGGTGGCTGGGTCGATTTTCAGCGCCTGCGGGCGGGCGATCTGTTGGGTGAGCTTGGCTTTATTGACGGCACTGCTCATAGCGCCAGTATTCTCGCCGTGACCCAGACACAGCTGTTCATCATACAGCGTGAGGAATTTGAGGCACTGGTAAATGATGAGCCGATGCTGGTTTACCATACCCTGAGGGCGATTATCCGCATTGTTCATGACATTCTGCGCCGCATGAATTTACAATATGTTGAAATGACCAATTACATTAGTAAACAGCATGGGCGTTATTAGATCACAACGTAACCGTTCACTCGCTTCTCCTAAACTCCTCCTCCCTTTGGGAGAGTGCTGGGGTGAGGGATAAAAATTGGCAGGGGTGTGAAGGGTTGCCATAATTTGTTTTTTTTTACCTAAACTAACGGAGATAGATGTATGAATAAAAAGCTTTTATTGAGTGGTTTGCTGGCTGCATCCTTTATTTTGCTAAACGCCTGTGGCAGTAGTGATGACAGTGATGATAGTTCGGCAGCAACCTCGTCAACCCCAGCCAGCAGTGACGCGACGACCCCAGCAGCGAGTACACCTACAGCACCAGAGAGTACTGCCGCCAAGATGGCAACGATTAGCGGAACCGTAGCCGTAGGCGCACCCTTGGTAGGAACCGTGCAGGGTGTGAATGCAGCAGGTAAAACTTCTGACTATGCAACCATTAACAGTGACGGCAGCTATACGCTGACGGTCGCTGAGGGCGCACCCTATATGTTGAAAGCGACCAGCTCCGATATGATGGAGATCCTCTACTCCTATGCTGAGCAAGCGGGCGTTGCCAATATTACCCCCCTCACCAATCTGGCGATTTATGAAGCCTATGATCGTGGCAATCTCGACACCCTCTTTGCCCAATGGAGCGCCGACAGCAACCGCCCCGATAGCGATGAGGTGAGTGAGGCGGCAACCAACGTCGCCATGAACTTTCAGAATGAGTTTTCCGGGGAGAAGATTGCCGCAGGGTATAACTTTTTCACCACCCAGTTTGCAGCGGATGGCAGCGGTATTGATGCGGTACTCGATGCGATTGATATCACCATTGATATGAGTAATGGCAGTGTCATGGTAAAAGGGCAAAATGGCGAGATGAATTATCACTATGGCCAAAATCCTGTGGCAGGTGAGACAGTTGTAAATGTGGGTGCTAATGATGCAGCTGTAGAGGCGATGGAGAGTGCCGCAGGCAATTCAACCTGTCTTGCTGACCTGACGATGAGCATCACTTCACCCATTGTTATGTCCATTCCCTATAAAGTCTGCTACACAAACATTAGTGCTGATGCCTGCGGTGAGGATGATCTTCGCTCACAGGTGGAGCAGACCATGGCAGGTCAGGGTCAGCAGGGAGGTACCTTAACGGTTAACTCCTTTACCACTGTATCTGCTTGTCCAGCAGGCAGTATTGAGGTGGATATGGCAACACAGCAGGTGTCAATGTAACCAAGCTGTTTTACTATTCGTTTAACGCAAAAAAGCCGAGGCAGATGCCTCGGCTTTTTTATGGGCTTTCCGAAATTAATTTAGACTGATACTATGGATAAAAGTAGTTCGCACCTGCGAAGGGTCGCCACCAGTGATATTCTCGTTCCCACGCTCCAGCGTGGGAATGCATCTGTCGTCGCTCCAGCGGCGCGTTTTCGGGAAACAATACGATCAGCGTCGATTAATAACACAATACAGTTCTCTCGTTCCCACGCGCTGCGGTTCGTCACATTTTGGCTTTGCTTAGTTTGCTGGGTGACGCTCCGCAGCGCGGAGCGGAGGCATTCCCACGCAGCGCGTGTGAACGAGAAAATAAGAGACCTGGTCCCAAGCACGTGAACCATAGTTGACAGGCAATGGTTTGATAACTATAGTTAACATATGATAGAAATCCGAAAAACTGAGATATTCAGTAAATGGTTTGATGGCTTAAAAGACCGTCGAGCTAAAGCGCGTATCCAAGCCCGTATTGATAGGGTCGAAATGGGTAATTTTGGGGACATTGCTCCAGTAGGGGATGGCGTAAGTGAATTACGTATCTTTTACGGCCCAGGTTATAGAGTATATTTCATACAGCGTGGTTCGGTAATAGTCATACTTCTATCTGGCGGCGCTAAGAGCACCCAAACTTCAGATATCAGACAAGCCAAAGAAATTGCCAAGCAGATCGAGGATTGAAATATGGCCATTGCAACAACTCGTTGGGATTCAGCAGAACATCTTAAAACTGAAGAAGATATTCA
>JADGBN010000135.1 GCA_015231435.1 Gammaproteobacteria bacterium | reverse complement strand
TCAGATAGGGTTTTACCTTGCTTATCGGAATTTTTTTTAGCCTTGCGAAAAGTGCCAGCGCGTAGGTCGCCTCCAGCTCCGAGAGTTGTGCCTGACGCTCGGCAGCGGGATTGTAGCAGCTACCGCAACCACCGCGATGGGTGAAAGCGCTGTTGGCAAACATCAGACCAAAGCCCATAAAAATTGCCACCACCTCCGTCGCATACCCCCAGCTCTCCTGACCGCCCGGCGGCGGCGTTTTCGCATATTGGCCGAGATAGTGCGCCACCATATGGGCAAAAGTGGCAATAATCGCTTCGGGTTTACTGAGCTGATCACTAATAAATGGAAAAGGTAAGGGGAGCAGTTCGCTAGCCACGACATCACCCTCGCTTGGCGCCACTGGCGGCTGCCGCAGGGTGGTTAAGGCGGGCAACGCGACCGCTTCAGGAATCGCGCAAAGACGCCGATCTAATACGGTGGTTGGCCAGTGCGCAACGCCTGCATGGCGTTTGACATGATGTAGAATCAGCGCCGCCAGCCCCTCGGCACTCTGCGCCCGACCGGGGAAAAACTGATCATCCGGAATCACCAGTGTCGTATGCTGCGCAAAAAAAGAGCTGTCAAACTCACTAAAACACCAGGAGAAGCAGTCGTGTAACCATGCGGTGGCATCTGGCTCAATGAGTGGTTGCGAGCGGAATAACGAAAACATCAAAGAGGACCCCATCTGTTTGGAAAAAGAGAGTAACCCTGCGTGATAACACGACAGGGCCGTGAGAATATTTGCTGTCAGCGGCGCTGGCAAGTATAATCGCCGCCCATTTGCCCTGTAGCTCTGCGCTAAAATCGGCTATTTTACGACGGTTTTAACGTGGCTCTGCCAATTTTTAAACTGACCAGAGAAACAAATTTTAGCGTGATCACCAATAATTTCGGTCTCTACCGCCCCGAATTTGAGCGGGATAACTGTGGCTTCGGCCTTATGGCACACATGGACGGCCAGCAGAGCCACTGGCTGGTGCGCACCGCTATTGAAGCCCTTAATCGCATGACCCACCGTGGCGCGATTGCCGCCGATGGCAAAAGTGGTGACGGCTGCGGTCTGCTCATGCAGATGCCTACCACCTTTATGCGTAAGGTTGCCACAGCGGCGGGGCTGACGCTGGAGAGCCGTTTTGCAGTGGGCATGGTCTTTCTGAGTAGCGATAGCACTATCGCTAATGCGGCTAAAGCGGTACTTAATGATGAGGTTGCCCGCGAAGGGCTAAGCGTTGTCGGCTGGCGCAGTGTGCCGACTGATGCCTCTGCCTGCGGTGAGGCGGCACGGGCAACGCAACCGGCGATTGCACAGATCTTTATTCACCCTGCTGCTGCGATGAGTGATAGTGACTTTGAACGTCACCTCTACATTCTGCGTCGGCGTTGCGAGAAGCGCTGTGAAGCTGCTGGGGATGCGGTGTTCTATATTCCCAGCCTCTCCAGCCACGTCCTCTCCTATAAAGGGATGGTGATGCCAGAGCATCTGCCGCTCTTCTACCCCGACCTTAACGACGCCGATCTCGCCTCGGCGATCTGCGTCTTTCACCAGCGCTTTGCCACCAACACGCTACCACAGTGGCGGCTCGCTCAACCCTTCCGCTTTTTGGCGCACAATGGTGAAATTAATACCATTCGCGGCAACCGTAACTGGGCACGGGCGCGCGCCTACACCTTCGCCAGCCCCCATATTGCCAATATGGAGGATATTCGCCCCTGGGTTTCGATGGAGGGTTCCGACTCCTCCAGTCTTGACAATATGCTAGAGGCGCTCATTGCCGGCGGCATGGATCTCTTTCGCGCCATGCGCCTCTTGATTCCCCCCGCTTGGCAGAACATGACCCACATGGACCCCGATCTGCGTGCCTTCTACGAATTTAACTCAATGCACATGGAGCCGTGGGATGGCCCGGCGGGCATTGTCCTGACTGATGGCCGCTATGCCGCCTGCTCCCTTGATCGTAACGGCCTGCGCCCGGCGCGCTATGTAATTACCCGCCCTGGCGGTGGTCAGATTGACAATGGCGACTATCGCGACTGCATCATTACCCTCGCCTCGGAAATTGGCGTCTATGACTACGCCAACGCCGATGTGATCTGCAAAGGTCGCCTCAAGCCCGGCGAAATGATTGCTGCCGATACCGCCACAGGGCGGCTCATTCTCCCTACGGATATCGACAATCAACTAAAATCTGCCCAACCCTATCGTGAGTGGATGTCTGACCAGCACCAACGGCTTGGCACACCGCTTATGGGTGAACAGCTCTGTAACGATATTGCTACCGATAGAGAGACGCTTAACCGCTACCAAAAACTGTTCCAGCTCACCTATGAAGAGCGCGATCAGGTGATTCGTCCCCTTGCAGAGCAGGGGCAGGAGGCGACCGGTTCGATGGGCGATGATGCCCCCTATCCGGTGATGTCGTTACAGATCCGCTCGGTCTATGACAACTTCCGCCAGCAGTTCGCCCAGGTGACCAACCCGCCGATTGACCCCATTCGTGAACAGGTGGTGATGTCGCTGGAGACTCTCTTTGGCCGGGAACAGAATCTTTTTGAAGAGACCCCCGACCACGCCAGACGGGTGATTGCCGACAGACCAATCCTCTCCCCCTGTCGCATGGAGAACCTGCTGGAGATTATTGGCGCAGAGAGTGGCGAAGTGGTACTTAACCTTAACTACCCGCTCGGCTTTGGCCTCATGGCGGCGATTAACGATCTCTGCACCCAGGCGGTTGAGGCGATCACCTCCGGCAAAGTACTGCTAATTCTCTCTGATCGTGAGATTGGCGCTGACCACTTTCCGGTACACGCGGCAATGGCAACCGGTGCGGTACATCATCGCCTGATTACGGAAGGGCTGCGCTGCAACGCCAATATTGTGGTTGAGACCGCTACCGCGCGTGATCCCCACCACTTTGCAGTTCTGCTCGGTTATGGTGCCACCGCCGTCCACCCCTATCTCGCCTATCAGGTGCTTCAAGATATGGCCGCCTGCGGCGAGCTTAACGGCAGTGATCAACTAAAACTGAGCGAAAACTACCGTAAAGGGATCGACAAGGGGCTCTACAAAGTGATGTCGAAAATGGGGATCTCAGCAGTCTCCAGCTATCGCGGCGCGCAGCTTTTTGAGATTGTCGGCCTTGCAGATGAGATTGTTAATCTCTGTTTTAACGGCACCACCAGCCGTGTCCAGGGCGCTGGCTTTAGCGAACTCGAAAGTGATATTGAGACGCTGGTAAAACAGGCGTGGAGTCTGCGCCTCAATCCCGCCCAGGGCGGCCTGCTTAAGTTTATTCATGGCGGTGAGTACCACGCCTACAACCCCGATGTAGTGCAAGCAATCCAACGCGCCGTGAATAGCGGCAAGCGTGAGGATTACAATGCCTTCTGCGCCTTGGTGAATGGCCGCAAACCGATGGTGCTGCGGGATCTGCTGCAACTGCGCAGCGATCAAACGCCGCTGCCGCTCAGCGAAATCGAACCCGAAAGCGAGCTATTCAAACGTTTTGATACCGCAGCAATGTCCCTCGGTGCCCTCTCACCCGAAGCGCATGAGGCGCTGGCCATCGCCATGAACGAACTGGGTGGTCACTCCAACTCCGGCGAAGGGGGAGAAGATCCTGCCCGCTTTGGTACCAATCGGGTGTCACGCATTAAGCAGATCGCCTCAGGACGTTTCGGCGTCACCCCGCACTATCTGGTCAATGCCGATGTGCTGCAAATTAAAATCGCCCAGGGTGCCAAGCCCGGTGAGGGGGGGCAGCTTCCCGGCCACAAAGTGAATGCGATGATCGCCAAACAGCGCTACACCCGCCCCGGTGTCGCCCTGATTTCGCCACCGCCGCATCACGATATCTACTCCATCGAAGATCTGGCACAGCTCATATTTGACCTAAAACAGGTCAACCCCAAGGCGCTGGTTTCGGTCAAACTGGTCTCTGAGCCCGGTGTCGGCACGATTGCCGCTGGGGTCGCCAAAGCCTATGCCGATCTGATTACCATCTCCGGTTACGATGGCGGTACCGCAGCCTCACCGATTGCCTCGGTTAAATACGCCGGTTCACCCTGGGAGCTGGGGCTTTCGGAGACGCATCAGGTGCTGCGCAAAAATGGGCTACGCGGCAAAGTTCGCGTCCAGACTGACGGCGGCCTTAAAACCGGTCTTGATGTGATTAAAGCAGCAATTCTCGGTGCAGAATCCTTCGCCTTTGGCACGATGCCGATGGTCGTTCTCGGCTGTAAATACCTGCGTATCTGCCACCTTAATAACTGTGCCACCGGAATTGCCACGCAAAACGAAACCCTGCGCAAAGATCACTTCCACGGCTCCGCAGAGCTGGTTAAGCGCTACTTCCGCTTTGTCGCCGCCGAAGTGCGTGAATATCTCGCCCAACTTGGCGTTCGCACCCTGGCGGAACTGGTCGGACGCACTGATCTGTTAGAGCGCATTGAGGGGGTCACCTCGCGTCAGGCACGTCTTGATCTCGCACCACTACTCTACAGCGATCCCCAGAGTAACGAACCCCACTACTGCATCACCCCCCACAATCAACCCTTTGATCGCGGCGAGCTTGCCGAGCAGATGGTTGCCGACACCCTAAGCGCCATTGAGGGCAAGCAGGGGGGGCGCTTTAGCTATCAGGTGAAAAACGTCAACCGCTCGATTGGTGCGCGTCTCTCCGGTGAGATTGCCAAACGCTACGGCAACCAAGGGATGAGCGATACGCCGTTGGAGATCCACATGCAAGGCACCGCAGGGCAGAGTCTGGGTGTCTGGAATGCGGGTGGTCTGCACCTCTACCTTGAGGGGGATGCCAACGACTACGTGGGTAAAGGGATGACCGGTGGCAAGCTGGTGATCTACCCCCCCGCAGGACACCATTTCAACAGCAGTGATAACGCAATTATCGGCAACACCTGTCTCTATGGTGCCACCGGTGGCCTGCTGCTCGCTGCTGGCATGGCAGGAGAGCGCTTTGGCGTGCGAAACTCCGGCGCTCGGGCGGTCGTTGAAGCGGCAGGCGATCACTGCTGCGAATATATGACCGGCGGTATTATTACCGTACTCGGTGATACCGGCGTTAACTTTGGTGCGGGTATGACCGGCGGCTTCGCCTTTGTTCTGGATAAACACGGTGTTTTTGCCGATCGGATTAATCACGATGTCGATATTCACCGCATTGATACCGAGGAGACCTCGGCGCATCGTCACTTCCTCTACGAGACCATAAGCGAGTTCACTGCCGCGACAAACTCTGCCTATGGTCTTGATATTCTTGCCAATTTTGATAGTCTCATCGACCGCTTCTGGCTGGTGAAACCCAAGGCAGAGTCGTTAGCGACGCTGCTGGAGATTAACCTGGTCCATGCAGCATGAGCCGCATCACTCCCCCTTTCCCAAACCCTGAGCGACTGCCGTGAGTAAAAGCAACGCCCTTCAGTTTTTAGATGTTCCGCGCTTCAATCCCGAGAAGAAGCGGGTCGATATGCGCATTTGTGAATTTGCAGAAATTTACGCCAACTTTGACAGCGGTATGGCCGTTTCGCAGGCGGGACGTTGCCTGCACTGCGGCAACCCCTACTGCGAGTGGCGCTGCCCGGTGCACAACTATATTCCCAACTGGCTGCAACTTGTTAGTGAAGGCAATATTGACGAGGCGGTGAAACAGTCCCACAGCACCAACTCGCTGCCGGAGATCACCGGCCGTGTCTGCCCTCAGGATCGACTCTGTGAAGGCTCCTGTACCTTGAACAGCGATCTTGGCGCGGTCACCATTGGCGCGATTGAACGCTACATTACCGATACCGCCTTTGCCCAAGGGTGGCGTCCCGATCTCTCCCATGTGGTGAAGAGTGGTCGCCATGTCGCGGTGATTGGCGCTGGCCCGGCAGGGCTCTCCTGCGCTGATCTGCTGGCACGCGCTGGTGTCGAGGTCACGGTCTACGACCGTCACCCCGAAGCGGGGGGGCTGCTCTTTTTTGGTATTCCCGAATTCAAACTGGAAAAGTCGGTGGTCAAACAGCGGCGTCAGGTGATGGAGGAGATGGGTATTCACTTCCAACTCGGCGTTGAAGTCGGACGTGATATCTCCCTGCAGCAGCTAATTGACGGTCACGATGCCTGTTTTCTTGCCATGGGTACCTACAACTACATGAAGGCGGGCATTGCCGGGGAAGATCTGCCCGGCGTCTACGCCGCTCTTGACTTTCTTATCTCCAACATTAACCACTGCCACGGCTTTGAGCAGAACCCCAACGACTATCTTAACGTTGCGGGAAAACGCGTTGTAGTCCTCGGTGGCGGCGACACCGCCATGGATTGCACCCGCACCTCGATTCGCCAAAAGGCGGCAAGCGTCACCTGCGCTTACCGCCGTGATGAGGCGAATATGCCGGGATCTCGCAAAGAGGTGACCAACGCCCGTGAAGAGGGGGTAAAGTTTCTCTGGAACCGCCAGCAGGTCGAAATTGTCGGTGATGGCAAGGTTGAGGGAATCCGTCTGGTCACCACAACCCTTGGTGAACCCGATGCACGCGGACGGCGGCAACCGGTGGTGGTCGAGGGTTCTGAGGAGATTATCCCCGCCGACATTATCATTATCGCCTTTGGCTTTCGTCCCAGCCCGCCGGCTTGGCTTGCCAATCACGCAATCGCGGTTGACGAGCGCGGTCGCGTCGTCGCCCCTGCCGATGGCCCATTCCGCTATCAGACGACCCATAACAAGGTCTTTGCCGGTGGTGATATGGTGCGCGGCTCAGATCTGGTAGTCACCGCCATTTGGGAAGGCCGCGAAGCCGCCAAGGGGATTCTTGACTTCCTCGAACTGTAAATATACCCGTCATTTTTGAAAACGGTGGTTCGTTGCCTGCAGTCGCTCACCCCAATCACATAGTTAATCTATGCTCATGGGGATTCGCGACTTTGCCGCCTTCCATCATTTCCAATGATTTTGGGTATAACAACAGGCTTTCGGGTAGCAAGGCGGTCATAACG
>JADGBN010000134.1 GCA_015231435.1 Gammaproteobacteria bacterium | reverse complement strand
CGGCGGTCAGGTAGAGTTTACGCCCGAGCTGTTCAAAGAGATCAATCTCAAGTTGACTCTCCAGCTGTTTGACCTGCATGGAGACCGCCGGCTGACTAAGATGGATCTTCTTTGCCGCCAAGGTGTAGCTTTCGCAACGTGCCACGGCGACAAAGATTTGCAACTGACGAATGGTGATGCTCACGCCACAGCGTTCATGTTTTCAGGAGGTGAGGGAGGTAAATAGCAGCGGTAGTTTCTCCGGCAGTTTCTCAACATGATCGACAACCGTATAACCGTTGGGACCAAAGATGTCGGCAATATACTCATCGGCCTTTTTATCAAGGGTGATGCAGTGGCTGTAGATCCCCTTGGCGCCAATCTCTTCAATGGCGCGATGGGTATCCTGTATAAGGTATTGTGCATCGTTAATATCAATATCGGAGGGTTCGCCATCGGTGAGAATAAGCAGCAATTTTTTATCTGACTGTTGACTCTCAAGATAGTGTGCTGCATGGCGAATCGCAGCGCCCATGCGCGTAGAAAAACCAGCATCCATCGCCGCAATGCGCCCTTTGACGTTATCGTCCCAACTTTCGCTAAACCCCTTGAGGTGGTAAAAGCGGACATTGTGTCGGGTATCGGAGTGAAAACCGACGATGGAGAAGGGATCACCGAGTTGGTCGATAGTCCAAGCGAGCAGCGATACCGCCTCCTGGCTGAGTTCAAGAATCGACTGTTCACAGCCGTCCGGAACCTCTTTTAATGAGGCGGAGAGATCAAGCAGCAGGGTGACTGCGATGCTGCGACCGTTGTGAATATGACTCATGTTAATACGCGGATCGGGCTGACTGCCGCAGCGATAGTCAATCAGCGAGCGAATCGCGATATCGAGATCGAGATCTGAACCCTCCTCCTGATAGCGAATACGCTGGAAATATTGCGGCTTAAGCAGATCAAGAATGCGTTTAAGGCGTTTGGCAAGCGCTGCATGTTTTGCCAGCAGGGTATCAATATCGGCACTATTGGCGGAGGGGTGCATCGATTCGTAGAGGCTAACCCAATCAGGTTTATAGCTCTTGCTCTGGTAGTCCCACTCGGGATAGTGACGCGGTGGCAGCCCCTCCAGTTTATCATCCGACACGCGGCGTTTCTCCGGCTGTTCGGGATAGTCCTCGTCATCACTCTCTTCGATAAAGATCCAGAGGTGGCGGTTATCGTCGCGATAATCTATCTCGGTGTCTTTGAAATAGACATTGGGCGCCTGATCCTGCTGGCGGCGGGTGCGGGCGATAAAGGAGACGGCGAGGTTGGCGATCTCCTGCAGGCTAGAGTCGCTATTCGCCATTAAGGCGTGAAACTTTTCGACATAGCTGAGAATGTCGGGGTTCTGGTAATTATGTTGCGGATTGAGCAGGGCGTAGGAGAGCATCGCCAGACGGTGACGAATGCAGGACTCCTGTTCCGGGTGACAATCATTTTCATCCGGTTGCGGATGCAGTTTCAACCAGAGTTGCCGTAGACCGGGAAAGTGGCGCATTGCGAGGTACTCAACACGGCTATCTTCAAAGGTCTCAATGGCAACCCGTTGAAAGGGGCTGAAGTTATCGACAAAAATTTCGGATGACCAGCGTTTGTGGGCTGCCACATGGGCCAGCAGGGCACGGTAACGGTCTATACCGCTCACCCCGTTACGATCATCATAGAGATCGGGCAGACGAATGCCGACAGGGTCAAAGTAGGGCTGCGGTTTGCGCAGCTCATCAAAGCCGAGTGAGTAGGGGATGAAGTGATCCTGGAGTTGCCAGAGGCCGCGCAGGTAGAGATCCAGTTTGCGTTCGTTATCGACATAAAGGGTGCCGTGGCGTTCGCGTTGTAGCATCGCTTTACTGTCAGCCGACTGCAGGCTGAAGTAGTCGCGCTGCCGTTCGGGGTGGTTGTTGTAGTTACGAATGCCGTAGTCAATCCAGTTTTTTAGCCCCTCAAGGGATAACTGATTAAGCAGATGGGGGATCTGTTGCAGTAACTGTGGCAGACCGGGGCTGGGAATGGTCGAGTGAAAACCATGAATCGATTTGGTGGTCGCCTCCATCATGGTGAAGATCAGTTTGATAAAGTGGCGCATCTGCTCATCACAGCAGAGGCGGCGCGAGGCTTCTGGGAGACACTGCATAAAGTGAGGAATCGCCACCCCGTTGGGGCTGCGCGACATCCGCCAGACGGCATCAGCGACTTCGCTAATAATCTCCTCACCGAGGCGGTTAGCCATCTCTGGGATCTCCTCCAGATAGATGAGCACTGGTTCAAAGCCTCGGCCGATTTTGCAGACCAGCGACGCCCCTTCAAGATAGCGTTCGACGCCCTGTGGCGACAGGTGGTACAGGGCATCGAAAATGCACTCCTCAAAAACATCCTCAATGCGGGAAAAATTACACTTGAGTTGTTGGCGGTAGGGCGAGAAATCTATAGCATTCATCGGCTCAACTCCAAAGACAGTGGGAAAGGGCGTGCGCTGTTTAAGCAAAAACGGAGGCTATTGCGTGGTCAAGGGTATCGCGAATGTCATGATCATCGGTAATTGGGCGAACCAGTGCCATGCGGCAGGCCGCTCTCTTCTCAATACCTTGTTGCATGAGGTTCGCTGCATAGACTAATAGACGGGTTGAGATCCCCTCATCGAGGCCGTGCCCTTTTAGATTGCGAGCGGTGTGGGCGATTTGTACCAACTGTTTTGCGGTGTCGCTGTCGATGCCTGACTCTTTACTGACAATCGCAGCTTCGGTCGCGATATCGGGATAGTCAAAATCAAGACCGCAGAAACGCTGTTTGGTCGACTGTTTGAGATCTTTCATTAAACTCTGATAGCCGGGGTTATAGGAGATCACCAGCTGAAAGTCAGGGTGGGCAGTGACCAGCTCCCCTTTTTTATCCAGTGGCAGGGTACGACGGTGATCCGTGAGGGGGTGAATCACCACGGTGGTGTCCTGACGCGCCTCGACAATTTCATCAAGGTAACAGATGGCGCCAATACGGGCGGCGATAGTTAGGGGGCCGTCAAGCCAGCGGGTGCCGTTGGCATCAAGAAGATAACGGCCCACCAGATCGGAGGCGGTCATATCTTCGTTACAGGCAACGGTAATGAGCGGTCTTTTTAGTGTCCACGCCATATATTCAATAAAGCGTGACTTACCGCAACCGGTGGGGCCTTTGACCATGACCGGCAGTCGTGCGGCATAAGCGGCACCGTAGAGGGCGATCTCATCCCCCTGGGGCTCGTAGAAGGGCTCTTGCGAAATGGTGTACTGGCTAATGTCGGGTTGGTTGTTGCTCATTATATTGGCCTCTCCAGGTTATGAGAATATCACGATAAAAAAAGCCCCTCGAAAGGGGCTTTTCGCATAACTGCCTACTTATGCACGCCCAGCTTTTCACGCCAGCCGGGGAAGAGCTTGTCGGAGTCAAAGGGGAACGACTCAAAGGCACGGGCAAACTCTTTGTGCTCTTTGGCGTACTGAATCGGGTCGGCACCCTCTTTCCAGCACTCGTAGGCCTGACGCAGGGAGATCGCACCGGCAGCAGGGCTGTCGATGTGGCCGTAGGAGCCACCACCGGCGGTGTTAATCACGTTGCCGTGACCGAGGTTCTCGAAGAAGCCAGGCAGACGCAGGGCATTCATACCACCAGAGATGATTGGCGTGGTGGGTTTCATGCCATACCATTTTTGGTTGTAGGCTGGGCCTTGATACTCGTCACGCTCAATGATGTAGGCGATAGCGCGGTCGTCCTTGTCACCTTCCATTTTGCCGTAGCCCATGGTACCAACGTGAATACCTGAAGCACCCTGCAGACGGCTCATCTTCGCCAGTACATAGGCGGTATAACCGCGCTTGGCTGAAGGAGAGGTAACCGCACCGTGACCGGCACGATGGTAGTGCAGGTACTGGTTAGGGTATTGACGACGGGCGGTGGTCACCATGCCGGGGCCACCGACATAACCATCAACAAGGAAGGCGACTTTGTCGGCATCTGGGCCAAAGGCATCCAGAATGAAGTCGGCACGGGCACACATTTCGTAGTGGTCGTCAGCAGTAATGTTGGCAGAGAAGATTTTCGCTTCGCCGGTCTCGTCCATGGCGCGTTTCATGGCGTCATAAACTAAGGGGTAGACCTTCTTAGCAGGACAGAAGACCTGGTTGCCCTGGGGCTCGTCATTTTTGATAAAGTCGCCACCCAGCCAGAACTGGTAAGCCGCGTGGGCGAAGGGCTCCGGACGCAGACCGAGTTTGGGTTTAATAATGGTTCCGGCAATGTAACCGCCATCAACGACAGGGCGACCGAGAATACGCCACAGATCGGAGATATCTTTGGCAGGGCCGTCGAAGAGCTGAATCGCACGGGGTGGCATAAAGAAATCGTACATCTTGGCGTGCTCGATGTCGCCCATACCCTGATTGTTACCGATAACCAGCGTCAGGAAGGAGACCAGCATCATGCGGCCGTCGGTCATATTACGGTCGAAGAGATCGATAGGATAGGCGATGCGCATCTCTTCGGTCGCTTCGTCAATCATGTAAACCAGTGCATCAACACCCTTGGTGAAGTCGTCAGTGGTGCAGACTTCAACGTTGGTACCGGTGGATGACTCGGCAGCAAAGTGGGCAGCTGCTTCGAGGAAGCCGTAGCCACTTTTTGGCTTCATTTTATAGGCAACGAGGATGTGACCGCCGCCAGCGATAAGATCTTCTTCTTTCAGGCTTAGGTCGGAATAACGTGATGATTGGTCAAGTGCCATGGTGTTCTCCTGTTGAGGTGAGTAAAAATGGAGGCTGCTGTGAGGTGACTCTACCGCTGCAACTCTCCATGAACAGTACTATAACGACTCTGCTGTATAAATAATACTCAATGTTTTTTATCATAAGTATAAGTAAATGGTTATACGAGATTAACGCATCGGAACGGGGAAACCGCTGACGCTATTCCAGCGGTTAACGATACGGCAGAAGAGTTCGGCGGTCATTTCGGCATCGTAAATAGCTGAGTGGGCACGGCTGTTATCCCACGCAAGTCCGGCGGCGGCAGCAGCGCGGGCGAGTACGGTCTGACCATAGGCGACACCGGCAAGCGAAGCGGTGTCAAAACTGCTGAATTTATGAAAAGGGTTTTTTTTGTATTTATTGCGCTCCATGGCGGCATTCATAAAACCAAGATCAAAAAAGGCGTTATGACCTACGAGAATGGCACGGGTACACTTTTCCGCTTTAACCGCAGCAGCAATCGGTTTACAAATGTGATCCAGAGCATCCTTCTCTGCCTTCGCCATGCGAAAAGGGTTGTAGGGATCAACGCCGATAAATTTCAGCGCTTTGGGATCAAGGTTGGCGCCGGGAAAGGGTTGCAGGTGGCAGGCAATGGTCTCTTCACGATGCAAATTACCGTCTAAATCCATGCGCAGCAGAACGGCGGCGATCTCTAGCAGGGCATCTTTTTTAGCATCAAAGCCATCACTCTCAATATCGACCACCACTGGCAGAAAGCCGCGAAAGCGGCTGGCAAGGCAGCGGCGAAACTCGCCGTCCTGGTTGCTGTTATCGTTATTAAGGGGGGCATCGTTTTCGTCATCTTCAAACAGGGAGCTATTCATCGCTTATATTTTCACTGGTTGCGGGTGGCTGAGTTGCCAGGCGATAGTCTCACCGGCAGCCAGAGGGATAAGGCGTTCGCCCTCTAGGGGGTAGCTCTCTGGCACCTGCCATGGGGTGGCGCTAAGGGTGATCTGATCGTGATTTCGCGGCAGACCATAGAAGTCGGCACCAAAGTGGCTGGCAAAGGGTTCGAGCCGGTCTAGGGCTTTATGCTCTGCAAAAACAGTGGCATAGAGTTCAATAGCGGCATGGCCAGAGAAGATACCGGCACAGCCGCAGCCGCTCTCTTTGCGGCGCTGGCTGTGGGGGGCGCTGTCACTGCCGAGAAAGAGGCGCGGGTGACTAGAGAGCAGCAGCGCCAGCAGTGCCTGACGATCCGTTTCGCGTTTAAGCACCGGCAGACAGTAGTAGTGCGGACGAATGCCACCTTTAAACATCACATTGCGATTGTAGAGAAGATGCTGCGGGGTAATGGTTGCTGCGACATTGTCCCCGGCACTGGTTATAAAGTGGGCGAGGGTGGCGGTAGTGATATGTTCAATAACCAGTTTAAGATGCGGGATCTTCTCCAGCAGGGGCTTAATAGTGGAATCGAGAAAAACCGCTTCGCGGTCAAAAATATCGACTTGATGATCGGTGACCTCGGCATGGACCATGAGCGGTAGCTGGCAATCAGCCATCGCCTGCAGGGTGGGCAGCAGTGCCATGATATTGCTAACCCCGGCGTCGGAGTGGGTGGTCGCACCTGCAGGATAGAGTTTATAACCATGAATATCGGGGGTTGCGGCGGCCAGCTCGACCTCTTCCGGAGTGGTTTGCGGGGTTAGATAGAGCGCCATCCGTGGGTTAAAACGGCTTGCGTCGGGTAGGGTGGCAAGAATCCGCTCGCGGTAGGCGATCGCCGCGTTTGGGGTGGTCACGGGGGGAAGAAGGTTGGGCATCACCACGACCCGCCCAAAGCGGACGGCATGGTGGGGGACGAGATCATTTAGTTGTGCGCCGTCACGAAAATGGACGTGCCAGTCATCGGGACGGGTGAGGGTGATGCTGTGACTCATGCGTTACCTTCTCTGTGTGTGGGCGGTGGCTTGGAGACGCTCTTCTCAAGCGACGCGGGGCGTTAAACGCTTTATTTGAAAGAGTCTCTCATTACTGAAGATAGTTATTGAGATACTTAAATAGCTGGCGGAATGCTTTGGGTGGTTTAGCCGCTTTTTTCTCGTGCAAGCTGTTACGAATGAGCTGCCGCAGCTGTTGGGCGTCAAGATTGGGGTGTTCATCAAGAAGCGCTGCCAAGGCGCTGTCGCCCTCTTCCAGAAGACGCAGACGCCACTGCTCAACCTGATGCAGGCGACCCTTTTGCAGCTGTTGCTGCTGCTGATGAATGGCAAGGCGTTGACGGATCGGATCGGC
>JADGBN010000133.1 GCA_015231435.1 Gammaproteobacteria bacterium | reverse complement strand
TTTCCATCTCCGCCGCCGCCCAGCTCTTCATATCTCTCGCCTACCTCAATAACACTAAATTTGCGATTAGCTTAACCCACCAATACTTGTGTATAACGATGAGCGCAGCGCGTGGGAACGAGAAAATTCGCGCCTTTGACAAAGTCGCGAATCCGCGTCATGCTTAACTCATTGGGTTTGTTGTTTATTTTGTTAACCGTAGGGGAGTGCTATGCCTTATATTACCGTTAATACCAATCAGTCGCTTAACGAGGCGAGCCGTAAGTCGTTGTGTCAACAGCTTTCAGCCGCTGTTGCTCAACTGTTGAATAAACCGGAGCGTTATGTGATGGTCTCACTCATGGTGCAACAGCAGATGCTGTTTGCCGGTAGTGATGATCCCTGTGCTTATGTTGAGCTGAAGAGCATTGGGTTACCTGTTAGTCGCTGCCAGAATATCTCTGCTGCTCTGTGTGATCTGCTTTCAAGTCAGCTAACCGTTAATAGTGATCGAATATATATTGAGTTTAGTGATGCGGCGGCAAATTTATGGGGTTGGGATCGCACTACCTTTTAGTTCGCGGCTTTGCCGCCCTAAATCTAGCCATTCAACTTTCAGCCGGGGTTACTGCCAGAGCTTGAGGGGGGTGGCGGCTTCGGTATCGTTAATCGCGAGTTTAATGTCTCTGCCATTAATGGTGCGATCGCCACGACCAAAGGCGACCATTAGTGCCTTGTGGGCGAGAATATTAATTAACCTTGGGTAGCCGCTACTGCCGTAATAGATTCGGCGTAAGGCGCGGGGGGTAAAACGCACGGTACCGTTTGATCCCGCCTGGAGCAGACGGTGGTTAATGTAGGATATCAGTCCTTCTTGATCGATGGGGTAGAGGCGGGTCGCAAAGGTGATGCGCTGCTTTAGTTGGCGCAGATTGTGCCCGTTAAGCAGACTATCTAGCTCCGGCTGACCGAAAAGAACGACCTGCAGCAGTTTGCGCTTTTCGGTTTCAAGGTTGGTTAGCAGACGCAGCTCTTCGAGGGTTGCCTGAGGCATCGCCTGAGCCTCATCAATACAGAGCACCACCTGGCGGTTGGCGGTGCTGTTTAGCTCGATAAGGCGTGCCTTAAGGGCGCAGGTGAGTTGGTAGTGATCCGCTTTGTCGATCGCCTGAATTGCGAGTTCATCGCTTAGGGCACGCAGCAGCGAGAGGGGCGAGAATTCCGGATTGGGAATATAAGCACTGTAGAACCGCTCATCGAGTTGCTTTAGCAGGGTGCGACAGAGTAGGGTTTTACCGCAGCCGACCTCGGCAACCACTTTAATAAACCCTTCGCCACTATCCAGCGCGACACGAATGGTGTTCAGGGCATCGCGATAGTGGCCATAGGCCATAAAGAAGTGGGTGTTGGGGGTCAGTGAGAAGGGATACTCCCGCAGACCAAAAAAGTCGAGGTACATGGCGCTTGGGGGTTAGTCGCGTCGGTAATCGGGGCTTAATTTTCCTGCGGTCTCTCCCAGTTGCTGTTGCCACTCATCCCCCGAGGCAGAGATCACTTGGGGTTTCAGCAGAATCACCAGTTCGCTTTTGACCTGCTGCTGTGCGGTGTGGGTAAAGAGCGGGCCAATCAGTGGCATATCGCCAAGCAGTGGCACTTTGCCTTCACTGTCGCGGGTGCGATTTTGCATCAGTCCACCGATAACGATAATCTGGCCACTGCGCACCCGTACCACGCTGTCGGCTTCGCGAATATTGCTTGAGGCCAACGGGAAGGTGAAGTTACCAATATTCTTATTTTGGTTGGTCACTTCGCTCACAGTGGGGTGAATATGCAGCGTAATTTCGCCATTATTGTCAATTTGCGGCGTGACATCGAGGGCGACACCAGAGAAGAAGCTGCCGAGTTCAGGAATGGCGGTGACCACGCCATCGGTGGTGCTGGTTGAGACGCCATTGACAAAAAACTCATCGGTGCCTACTTTAATGACCGCCTTTTGGTTATTAAGGGTAGAGACACGCGGGTTGGAGAGCACATGGACATCGCCCTGGGTTTTTAGAAGTTCAATAAAGGCGGCAAAGCTATAGTCTTTAAGCGCAAGGCTAAAGACCCCGCCAAAGGCAGAGGTGTTGGTGGCGAGATTACCGGTGGCACCCGCCTCGACGATATTCCCCTCCACACCGGCATTCATGGTAACGCCGCTGCCGCTGTTAATGCTGCCGCCACCGGTTTGGGTAAAGAGCGCCTGGGTGCCGTTGTAGTCGCGTAGTGAGGTCCAGTTAATCCCCGACTGGTAGCTTTCGCTTAACTCAACTTCAAGAATTCGTGCCTCAATAATCACCTGACGCACCAGCATCTCCTGACTCTGTTGGAGAAAATCAGCGACTTTACGCAGGGTTAAGGGGAGCGCCTTGACAACAATAATACCGGTTTGCGGGTTGACGATGACACTGACGGCGGGTGCGGCGCTGGCCACGGCGGGCGTGTTGTCACCCTGAACGATCATCTCAACGGTGCTTTTGAGGTTATCCCAGAGTTGATCCTCTTTTTTCTCCGTGGTAATTGTCGTGGTGCCATTTTGATCGCTGTTGGCATTGGCGTTATTGTTGGCTCCGGCGCTGGAGCCAGCGCTGGTTGTCGAGATGCCGGTGCGCTTCGCCTCTAAATAGTTGAGTTTGAAAATACGGGTTTGCGGGGTATTGGCGAATATCTGGAGTGAGTCTCCCCTGATTTCAAAATCGTAGCCATGAAGGTTGCGTACCAGCTCGAGTACTTGGGGAACGGTGACATTTTTAAGGTCAAGGCTAATCGTACCGCTAACTGTCGGATCAATAATCAGGTTATAGCGGGTATCCTCAATGAGCGCCATAAAGAATGGGGTTGCCTCCATCTCCAGCACTTTAATGTCAAAACGCGCTTCACTGGCCAGCTGCTGACTAATTTTAGCCTGCTCGCTGTCACCATAACCGGTAGTCGGCAGACTCAGGCTGGGTTGTAAAAGCGAGGCGATCTCGTCAGGAACAGCGGTTAACGCGGGGGGTTCGTCGGCAGAATGGCTGTTGTTCAAGCTGCTGTTAACAATATCCTGTTGCAGGCGTTGGCGCTGTGCAGGGGTGTGGCCGCACCCGGCAAGAAGAGAGGCAAGCAGCAGGACAATAAAGAGCTGATATCGGTTCACTGAAGGTTCTCGATGACTAGGGGGCAGGTGAGTGGGGCGTTTTTAACCGCTTGGTGTGCATTTGCAGTTCAATTTTAATCGTGTCGCGGCGTAGGGTGACCTGATTGCGACTGATGTCAACGACTTCGGCACGACCGATTTTATCGCCAATACGCAGGCGCTGCTGATTAATCATGCAGTGATAGCCCTGCTGATCATATTGAATCGACTGTAGTGTGTAGTTAATCTCCTCAACGATTTCGCCGGGGTTGCTACTGGCAGGCACGTTGCTTTGCAAAAGCTCAGGGCGCATTGGATCATTATCGCGCTCATTAACGGCGAGCAGCGTTGTGCTGGTTACTATTAACAGCAGGGAGATTAACCGTTTAGACACCTAAAAACTCCTTCTCCAGACTGAGGGTAAAAAGAGTGAGTGTCGCTTCAGCTTTTGGGGGCGTGGTCATCGTCAGCTGCAGTGACTGCCAGTGAAAATGCCAAGGTTTATCCTCTATCGCTACTAAATAGCTGAGTATGGCAGCATAAGTTCCAGAAAATTGTAGCTCGGTGGTATGTTTGAAAATACCGCTGCCACCCTCTTCTTTGTTGGCAAGGGGGAGTTCACTGACTGGGTGGTTTTTAATACTCAGGAGTTCAATCCCGTTTTGCTGCTGTAAATTGGCGCGCAGCGCAGAGACCATGGCGCTGGGGCCCATCAGCCCGCTTAACAATCGCTCAATTTTCTGATTCTCTTCGCTAATACGGCTGTTAAGCGCTGCAAGTTGACGTTTGTCGCTGGCGTCAGGATCTTCACTCGATTTTAAGATAATTTCGGCGGTGTTAATCTCGACGCGGTTGCTGTCGTTTTGCAGGCGTTCAATGTCGTTACGCAGCTGTTTTTTTTCGCTAAGTAGCGGTGTGACCAGTAGTTGATCCCAGCCCATATAGATAACGCTAACAATGACCATCGTCAGAATGGCACGTTCACGCGTTGTCAGGGCATCAATGCGTGTCTGCAGATTTTTTAGTTTGGCGATGAGATTTTTCATAACGGTGATTCGGGCGTCACCTCGGGCAGTGGCGTACTCACCGAGAAGCGGTAGAGGGGGGTGGCTGTCGCGGTATCACGATAAATGGTCAAATCAGCAAAGCGGCTCCCCTTAAAGATAGTCTCGTTGCCGAGTTGCTCAATATAGGTGGGCACCAGAACCGCATCAAGGGTCGCGCCGTGAAGATTCAGACTTTTACCCTCCTGCGTCACGGAGATCTCCGTCAGCCAGAGTTTGTCGATATCCTGACGTGCCAGCGCCGTGAGGTGATGGGCGAAACCGGGCTGCTGTTCACGCGCAGCGCCGCTAAAGGCAGCGATTAGATCGCGGCGTTGCATTAATAGGGCGCGGCTGCTGTTAAGCTCATTTTGTAATATTTTGTCGCGTGCCTTGGGAGGGTACTCAAGGGTGGCCTGGCGCAACCGTTGTTCACTATGTTCAAAACGCTGTTTTGCCAGCTGATGTGATGCCCTTAACTGTTGTTGACTGTTTATCATATAGACCGAGATCGCACTAAAGATAAGGATTGCCGCCACTGCACTATAAAGCATGATAAGTGCCGAGAAGGGTTTCGGATCATTGCGAAAAACGGCTTGATAGAGATTAATCTGCTGCATAAAGGTTATTCAAAGGGACGCAGTGCCACGGCGGTGGCCATTAAACATTGTGCCTGTAATTTTTCACCAGGCGGCTCCTGAGCGGAGATTTGAAATAGTTGGTTAAAGTCGATTTTATGGGTGGTAATGCCGATGCTTTCACTTAAGTAGCTGGTTAAACCCTCGATAGGGCAGAGGAGTGGCGCAAGGAGAATGGTGCTAATCGGCGGTAAGCCAAAGCTGCTTGAGTAGTAGTCGAGCGAGCGTTGAACTTCGAGCACAATTTTATCGACCAACCCCTGCACCTCAAGCGCCAGAACCCCCTCTTCTACAGGTTGCTGCTCATCGGCGGTTGCATTAATCAGTTCGACAATCTGTTCGCAACCAAGGCTTAAATCGCGACTGAGGTAGAGTTCGCCCTGATAGGTGATGGTTATCTCGCCATGGCGCTCGCCCAGATAGATAAGGGCGATACCATTTTCATCACCGATTGTGTTAGCGACCAAGTTGCGTAGCGCCATCTCCTGAATATCGATAACCTCCAGACCAATCTGCGCTTGATCAAAGAGATCAACCTGAGCCTGTAGCTTTTTCTGTTCAGCGATAACCACATAATGCATTAATTGGCGCTTACGCTCGGCCTGACCGGGAATAGAGAACAGGTCAAAAATAGCGCTCTCCACGGGAAAGTCGATAAGCTCTTTGACCTTCCAGCGCACTGCGTCGCGCATCTCTTCAGGCGGGACATTGGGCGATTCAATAATCTTCAGGGTATAGAGAGATTGTGGAATCACCATAACCGCCGCCGCTTTCTTCAGTTTAAACTGTTGCGACATTCCGCGTAACAGCGTCTGCGGGCTGACATCTTCTGTGGATTCATAACGCAGCGACTCAATGGCAAAACCGGTTTTCAGATGGCGAACAGCGGCATAGGCAACGCCCCGTGGTGTCAGGGCGAAGCCATGACGCAACGTACCGCTACCACTGCGGCCAAAGTGAAGAAAACGCGATAGATTCATGGAGGCTCGTTATTAAAATAGTCGTAGAATAGTACCAATTTTTTATCTGTAGGAGTAGATAATAAAACGAAAAACAGCACAATTAGCAAGGTTATTATGCGCTTGGCAGGTTTCCGTTGGCTGATTTTTGTCGCGCAACGAATGCGTTTAGTCAGAGGAGGCGATTAATGGTGCTTTAATCGGCCTATAAAATTTCCCTTGTTCTGCACCGCTAAAATCATATTCGTCTTTTATTTTGGATGCCTTCTTTGATACTCTTCGATCTCATTTTTGGTTGCTTTGCGGGCGCTAATAACTCTTACCAGCTCTATACTGGGTCTAGCGGTTCCCGTTTATGGTTAAATAGATGATTCTTCCCTTTAGTGCAGAGCTCTCGCTGGCACGGTTGCCGTGGATAACTTTTGCGGTGATGCTGCTTTGTCTGCTTCTCTTTTTAGCACAGGTAAGAAGTCGCGAGATGACGCTTGATGCTGCGACGGATTACTGCCACAAGGCCCTCGCTTATGACGGAGGTGAGCGACAGGATGATCCGGTGCTCAATCCGGTGGATGAGTGCGCCTCGGAAATCGCTCAAATCCACGCACGGCCCTCCCCGGAGGTTGATATCGAGCGCTGGTATTATGCCAAAGCACTCACAGCGATGCGCTGGCATTATCAGCAGTTTTTGCAACACTATCCGCCCAATAGTGTTGATGCCGAACTTCTCTATGTACCGCAATGGTGGTGGAGTCTGCAACGAATCATCGGTTCCTCCCTTGCCCATGCCGATACATCCCACATCCTGTTTAACCTTCTATTCTTTTTTGCTTTTTCACCGGCAGTCGAGATATTGGTGGGTAGCCGTTGGCGCTATATCGCCATTCTGACGTTCACTGCCGTGGCATCCGCTTGGTCCTATTCACTTTGGGCGATGCTCAATCAGCTTTTTATGCCCACTTTGGGGCTATCCGGGGTGGTGATGGGGGTTATCGGTCTTTCGGCATTTATGATGCCCAAGGCGCGTATTCGGACTTTTCTTTTTCTACCGCCCCGGATTATCTATATTCCTTCACTCTATCTGGCAATCTTCTATATTGGCTCCGATCTGTTTGACCTCATCGGGGACGGTATGAGTGGGGGTGTCAATCTCGTCGCCCATGTTTTTGGTGGATTATCCGGATATTTGTCTGGGTGGCTCTGGCTGCGACAACGCAAAACAGAGATTGCCGATGAACTCGCCGACGAGATTGAGATTAGCGCTGTACATCGTGAGGATCGGCAAGGGGTGCACAAGGTTCATCCGCGTGCCCAGCAACGACTCGTGACC
>JADGBN010000132.1 GCA_015231435.1 Gammaproteobacteria bacterium | reverse complement strand
GCCAAGATCAAGGCAGATCTCCATAGTCGGATCGCGGCCAATACTGTTCTCCCCCTGAATAAGTCGATAGTCGCGCCCCTGTCCGGCGCCCTTGACGATAATCAGCCAACCAACGACCGGCAGCGGGCTCTCCTCGACGCGGTTGTTGGGTTGTTCGCGGCCAATGATGCGTGTTTTGAGGGCGCTGCTGGCGGAGATGGCAGCCGGTGCGGGTTCGGCAAAGGGGTTGCGCGTGACGGCGGATTGAGGCGGGGTGGCGAGATAGCCGCGATCAATGAGTACCGTTTTGGCGGAGGTTTGCGAAAGTTGGTTGGCCTCTGCCTCGACGGGGGGACGATGTTGATAACCCGCTGCAAGGGTGACATCGCGGGAGAGGGGGGGTCGCTGTTCGCTATCCTCTTGACAGTTGGGGCAGCTCTCATAGAGTTCGGGGTTGTAGTGGTGAATGCCGGCGGGGCATAGTTTCATGGGCATGGCGGACTCTCCGTAGGTAAGTTCAGGACATCAGTTTATTAATGAAATGGTTGAGGCAGTAGTCGCCGCAGCGTTGGATCATCCGCTCTTCGGCGCCCTGCACCAGGTGCATGAGATAGACCAGCAGGGTACTCATCATCAAGGCCACCAACGTGGTGTAGAAGGCAACCGCAAGTTTGGCGGTGAGCGTGCTGACAAAATCGGGGCGTTCGGCAGCACCGGGGATTCCCGCCGCATTCAGCGCGAGGGCGATGCCGATCACGGTGCCGATAAAGCCTAAGGTGGGGATAAGCCAGATGATATAACGGATCATGTTGTAATCGACATCAAGACGAAATTGCAGCAGCTCTAGTTGTGAGTTAAGCATTTGGTGCGTCTGTTCAACCGATTTACTGCTCGCCTGATAGCGAATGGTGAGGGTGTTAAGCAGTTGAGCAAGGAGATTGTTATGGCGATAAATACGTTGGCGAATCGTGACAATATCGTTAATCGTATAAAAAATAGTGGGATCTTCGCTTAAATAGCCGCTATGAATGGCCTGTTTACTCTCACTCACCTGCTGATAACGGTAGTAGAGTTCGCCGATGCCGATGAAAAAGACCAGCCACATCAAGTTTTGCAGGGTGAGGGGATAGGGAAGCAGTTCGGTGTTAATGTCAAAAAAGATGATGGCGGTCGGGCTATTGTCGGCCAGCAGCAGCGAGCAGAGGGTGATCCAAAGCAGCGCCGTGCCGCTGCTAATTAACAAGCTATTGAGGCGGCTAACTTCACGGCTTGAGGGCGAGGTGGGAGTCATTGGCTTACCTTATTTGCGGGGTGGCGGTTGGCGGGCGATAGCGGGTTGCCCGCTGGTAGGGGTGAGGGTTTGGGGCTGCGGTGCAGGTAACTTGCAGCAGAGTGTAGTTGTCGTGATCGGGTTCGCTGGCGGCGGCCTGTGAAATAATCTGGCGCTCCAACAGATCGAGCGGGGGTTGGTCAGTGAGCGCTGACTCCTCAAGCCACTCCCATGCCCCGTCGCTCATAAGATAAAAGTGGTCACCGGCCTGTAGCGGTTGCCAAGTGGGGTGATAGGCGGGGGCTGGTGGCTGTTTAGGGTTGCCCAGTGCCTGTAGCAGGCGGTTACGGTCGGGATGGTGGCGGATCTCTTGGGGGGTGATTTCGCCCATGCTGACCAGCATCTGCGGCACGCTCTGATCGCGGCTCTGGTGCAGGATCTCCCCCTGGCGGAGAAGATAGAGGCGCACATCACCAACATGCGCCCAACTCGCTAGCCCCTCTTTAACGATTAAGATCACCAAGGTCGAGCGCATACTGACGAGCTCGGGTTGCTGCTGTTGGGTGGCGATGATCTGCTGTTGCGCCGCCCTAATCAGATCCTGAAGGGCACTGTCACGCTGGCTTGTAAAGTGGGGAGCGCAAGCGGCGGCGATGACACCGGCAACGGCCTGTTGTGCGGCCATTCGCCCGCCGCGATGCCCCCCTAGCCCGTCGGCGACCATGACGATAAGGCTGCCATCGGCAGCTCGCAAGGCGGCACAGCAATCCTGATTCTCTTCGCGCCCTCCGGCGGCGCTGATAAAGCTGACATTGGCATCCCCCCTCTGGCTATCCGCAAGTTCTGCGCGCTGTTGCGGGTCTTCGAGTTGCGTGGAGATTATGGGTAGCATGGGGCAAGCTCCTTGTTCACAAAAAATTTTCTCACCGCGTGGGGGCGCGAAGGGTGACACTGCCATCGGCGCCGACATGAATAAGGGTCACCGCCCGCCCCTCGTTGGCGGCTCGCATCATCTGCACGGGAAGCTGACTGACGCCATCACGATGATAGACGCTGCCCGTCACCTCAACGGCGCCACTCCCTTCAAAGTAGTGATAGAAAACCTGATAGCTGCCAACGCTGGCAACGGGGATCTGCCACACCTCAAAACCTGGCCCGGGGCGGCTATCGACACTTAGTAGAGCGCGGCTGTTGGGATAGTCGCGATAGGTGCGGTTATGTTTACTGAAGTTAAACACCTCTCCTGCCGGGGGAACCATATACAGATCAATATCGGGCGTCGTATTCCAATTAATCATCACAATTAAAAAGGTCTGTTGTCGCCGCTCTTCACAGCGTACCAGCGCCTCTTGGCTCTGCTGAAGCTGTTGTTGCAGGGCTTGGCCGCTATTTTGCTGCTGTTGGAGGGCTGCAATCTGTTGTTGCTGGCGCTGGTTTTCCGCCGCACTTGCCTCCAGCTGCTGCTGGCATTGGTTAAGATTGCGTTCAACATCGCCCAGTTGCGCTGTTAGGGTGGCGTTCTGTTCGCTTAAGGCGTCGTACTGCGCTTTTAGCTGTTGATCGGTTTTCAAATAGTAGGGCAGCGCCATAATGGCGATCAGCATGAAGGCGCCTAACGCCGAGGCGAAGAGATCAAGCGCCGAGAGGCTAAAGAGGTTTACTTCACGACTTTTTCGCCGCATCAGGGGGCTCTATCTCTTGGTCGCCGCTGGCGATAAACCACCTTTTCGTGCGCCAAACAGAGTGCATCGCCAATATGCAGCGGTTGGGGATGGGTGATGCGCTGCGAAAAATGGTTAATAAAGGTGCCGTTAGTGGAACCCATATCGGTCACCATCACCTTGCCCTCTGCGTCGGCCAATAAGCGGCAGTGGTGTGCTGAAAGGTGAGGATCCTCAATTACCACATCACAATCGGCGGCTCGCCCCAGCGTCAGCGGTTGATCCACGCGTAGTGAAAGGATCGGCAGATGGTCGGCAAAGGGGTGCAGGGTGACGACCACCGCTGGGGGTTCAACGGGGAGCGGTGGCGAGGAAGGTTGATTTGGTTCCCCTTCGCCCTGCCAGTAGATAAGCCCGGCCACCCTGTCCACGCGATACCAGCGCCCATGATCACTCTGTTGCCAGTGATAAAGGGGGGGACTCCCCGCCTCCGCTGGTTCAGGGTTGCCAAGCAGATGACGCAGCAACTGCGAAGCGGGCGCGGCAACCCGCCCCGCTTTTATCGCCTGACGTTGACGCCACAGCAGCAGAATCGCCACCATAAGCAGCAGAATCAGCAGCGCGCCACCGCCATAAAGTGCGTTAAGCCAGCGCGGCTGGTCGCTGCGACAGGGGCTATCCGCCTGTTGGTGGGCAACTCCCAACCGTTGCAGTTCAGGCAGCAACTCTTCTGTCGCAATGGCATTAAGAATACTGCTATTGTCGCGATGCACAGCAAAATTGGTGCCGACCACCTCACCACAAGCATTCACCAGCGGCCCGCCGCTATTGCCGCCACTAATATGAGCATCATGCTCCCACACCATCACCTGCTGCTGATTACGATAGTGACGGCTGAGGGTTCCGCTATGAATGCTGGGAATAAGATAGGTCGCCAGATCACCATAGCCCCCGTCGGCCACCATCGCATCGGAGTCGCCAGGAAAGCCGATTGACCAGACCTGCTGGGTGATTTTGCTCGAATCGGCTGCGGCAAAAACCAGCGGTGGCCCATCGACATCGGCCACCTTGACCAACGCCAGATCGCGGCGCGTATCGCTCCAAATCAAGGTTGCACTGCGTAGCGTCAACGTCGGCTGGCTGTCGCTAACCAGCAACAACTCCGCCTGCGCCTCGGTCGCCATCGCGACGACATGGTGATTGGTTATGAGATTGCCATCACGGTTAATTTGATAAGCGGAACCCTGCGCGAGGATCAGATAGTGCTGTTGCTGATGGCCAATTAGGGTGAACGCTTGCCCCTCATAAGTAAATCGAATAAATCCCTGGCTGGCGAGGTCACTGGCAACCGCTGCGATCTGTTCAGCGTTGAGCACAATCTTTTTGCCAATTAACAGACGATAGACCCCTTGACCCACCTGCTGTGAAGTCAATTCGGCGGCCAGCAGTCGGGGTGGAAGCACCATGACAATGATCATCACCATGAGGGCGATAAGCGAGCGCCACGACCGCTTTACCGCGTGTGGCACCGTTAGCAAACCTATCACCGCACCTCTCATCGCCATGCGTTAATGTGCCGGCGGCTGTGAAGGGGGTAACGGTTCAGTTAGGGGGGTCGGCTCCACCGGTAAGGGTTCGGGCGTCGCTTCGCTGGCAGGCGCGCTGGCGGTGGACGGAGTCTCGGCGAGTTGACGGCTCCACAGCAGCGCCGCAACCAGCAAGGTGAGGATTAGCAACACGACCCAGTACCAGCGCTTAAGTCCCGTCGAAGCGGGCGGTAGCCGTTGCGTGGACGGGACGATTGGCGGAGTAACGGGGGGTGAATTAGGGGCGCTATCGGCAGGCGTGGTGGCACTAATAATAATCAACGTGGCATTATCCTGCTGCGGATCACCCTTGGCGGTGACGGCAGCGAGAATGATCTGGCAGAGAGTTTCGCTACTTTGGGGGTTGGTGGGATCGGTTTGGTTGGCCAGTAGGGTAGCGAGTTCGCCATCACGCTGGTCGCTTAAGGTTTGCACACCATCACTCGCCAGCAGCAGCCGTTCATTGGCTGCCAGTCGCCCCGATTGGCAATCAATCAATTCAATGGTTTTCCCCATTACTGCGCTGGTGATTGCATGGCGGTCGGGGTGATCATCCGCCTCCGCTTGGCTTAACTCCCCCGCCGCCACCGCTTGCAGCAGCGCTTCATAGTAGGCATGGTTGGCATTAATGCGGTTAAGCTCCCCACCGCGCCAGTGATAAAGCGGGCTGTCACCCACGCTAATAAAGTGGTAATCGCCACTTTCAGGGTGAATAAGCAGGGCAATCACGGTGCTCCCCATGCCGTTAAGGTGGGGTTGTTGGCGAATGAGATCGACAATGACCTGATTGGCCTGCTCTAACGCCTGATGCAAGGCGGCTTGGCCATCTGTAAAGTCGGGTTGCCGCGTGAAGGCTTCACGAAAGGCGGCGCCAATGGTACGACTGGCAATAGATCCGCCGCGTTGCCCCCCCATCCCATCCGCTAATAGGTAGAGTTGATAGCCATTGCTCAGCAGTAGATTGGTGGTGTAATCCTGCTGCTCTTGTCGCTGACCGATAATCGCCGCTTCAAAGAAGTTTAGTTGCAACATGTTGGCTCCCGTCGCTCGGGTTGGGGGGATGGTGTGGCTGAATTGGACATTTTACACGTCTTGACTACTTCTCTAGTTCAAAAGTTAACAGGGTCTGGCCGCACTCCAGTCGGTCGCCCTCATGCAGGGCGATGGAACCTGCAATCGCGACGCCAGCTATACGGGTCGGATTAAGCGGAGCGCGGTCACTCCAGATAAACTGCCCGCGTTTATAGTCGATGATCGCATGTTCACTACTAATGGTTAGATCATGCTCTATCACAATATCATTGCTCGCTGCTCGCCCCAGGGTAGTGCTCTGGTAGATGAGCGGGTAGCGATGGCCCGTGGTGTTAATCAGCCAACCATAGGGTTGCCCCTCCCCTAACACCGTCTCACGAGCGGTAGCAACTGCGGGGGTTAAATGCTGCTCTAATTTCGCTACCGCCTGCTGGAGTTGCTGGTTTTCTGCCTGTCGGGCGGCGATTTGTGCCGCCGCCTGTTGGCGACGACGGCGGCGCAATAGGCTTAGGATCACCAGCAGCAGTAAAAGCCCCACCGCCGCGACGCTAAGGCTGCGTTGCCAGAACGGTTGCTGCCAGTAGTGCCGCAGGCTCACCTTAAGGTTAGCGATCTGATCGCTACCGGTCACGATCACCCTCTCTTCTTGCCGCTCACCACCGCTCGGTTGCAGATAGAGCGTCATGGGGGTTGTGGCCTGATAGGGGAGCTGATCCAGCGCCTCGGCAACGATAAATCCACTGGCAAGCGGCTGTTGCAGCGCCTGCGACAGCGCCGCTATCGCCTCGCTGCTATTTTGATAAAAGTGATAACTGCCACCACTCGCCGCGGCAAGGGTGCGTAAAATCTCCATCTTCAGCGCCGTCCCACTGCGGTTCGCCTGACCAAAACCGATAGTATGCAGCGTCGTGGGGGGGTGCTGAAGCTCGCTTATCGCCTGCTCCAGGGTTCGCGCCCGATCTTCTGCGTCCCCATCCGATAAGAGGATAATCTGCCGCCGCAGCGCCGGACAGTCAGCCAACCGCTGTTGAGCATGAATTAGCGCCAGATAGAGCTGGGTATCGAGTCCATTAGCGGTGATCGCGGCAATGGTTTCAGCCAGCGGCGGGGCATCAGCAGTGGTCGTAAAATCAACAGCAGGGGTTAGCGCTTCGGCAAAGGGATAGAGGGCAATCGGCGCCCCACTTGGCAAGAGCGGCAGCAGTTGTTGCAGCAGCTCAATCGCCGTCGGCCAGTAGGGGCGCATCGACTGGCTGTTGTCGATCATCAAGGCGTAACAGGTTGGCGTCGGATCAAAGCGGTGCAGGCGGGCCGGCCAGTTGGCGCCCGTGGGCGGATAGAGAAGCCCCACCTCACTCTCCCCCGCGTTTGGCAACGGATAGCGCCACAACCAACCATTCACCGTAACCCCCGCCGTCAGATGTGGTGCCACCAGCGCCGCCTCCGCCGCCACCAGTTCACCAAGCGGCGTCACCGACAGCGCCGGCGCCGCCGTGGCGCCATGCCAAACCAGCAACCACATCAAGGGCACCAGCATCCAGCGAAATTTAAGTGAAAACATCATCACTCCTTCTGTTTTGTTAGTCGTCTCGTCTC
>JADGBN010000131.1 GCA_015231435.1 Gammaproteobacteria bacterium | reverse complement strand
TCTCCCGACCAGACTCTCCAGCAGCACCAGTTCACTATCTTTATGGTTGATAAAGGGGGCTTTGGTGATCCGCTCGCTGTGAATCCCCTCAGCATAGATGTATCTGGCGTTATGGTGTTGGCTAATGATATCAATTCGGCTTTCAGGATCATCGGCAGCACTGATTTGGGTATGGCCATAACAGGTGCAGATATAGCTGCGTTGCGGCGTTGACTCAAGGTAGAGGCCGGTGCCACGAATGCCGGCGACTGCGGTACTGGTGCTGGCCTGACGGAAATTTTTGCCAAACACGGCCAGTAGCGCACCACTGGCAAGGCGTAATGAGTCCACCCAGTTGGCGCGCTCCTGAGTTTGACTGTCGGCGGTCGATTGCGGGCGGCCGGTAAACTGGAGTTCACTATTTTCCCGTAACAAAAAGGCATTCTCGCCGACGACAAAAATGACCCGGGAGCGGCTACCCGTTCGAATATGATCATCAGGCTTAATCACTGTGCCCGGGGTTGCTGCCTGCTGGTTTACGGCGACCTCCCCCTGTAACTGATAGAGGCTCTGTCCCTCTTCCATGGGGGATTGTGCGGTGGCAGCAAAGAGCTGACCATGTCTGCTGCCAGCAATGCAGAGACCGCCAGCCAGGGCACGCAGTAACAGTGTACGACGCTGCGGATTAAGGGGCAGTTGTTTCGGCATAGGGCGTGTTGTTTCCTTGAATTGAAGCGGCCATTAAGGGGGGGTCGTGTTGGCGGATTTTATCATACCCTTAAGCTGCGCTTTTGCAGGCGATGTTTAATTAGAGGTGGCTGCTGGTGCAATGAAATATCAATTTGTGCGGCGCAATTCCGTTAAAATAGGGCGATGAAGCGACTCACTCTCCCCTGCAACTAATGCCAGTTACGCTGTTACGCTCTACTGCGGTGGTGGGGATGATGACGCTGTTGTCACGGCTGTTGGGGTTTGCGCGTGATGTGGTCTTTGCCCAGCAGTTTGGTGCTGGGGCGTTTACCGATGCCTTTTTTGTCGCTTTCAAAATCCCCAATTTTTTGCGGCGTCTCTTTGCCGAAGGCGCTTTCTCGCAGGCATTTGTGCCGGTGCTGTCGCAGTATCGCACCCAGTATGAGGTGGCGGCGGTACGGCTGCTTATCGCCTCGACCAGTGGCACGCTGGGTATGATATTGCTACTGTTAACGTGCTTGTCAGTGCTTGGGGCCGAGTGGCTTATCTATCTTTTCGCCCCGGGCTTTCATCTGGAGACGGAGAAGATGGCGCTGGCAACCGAGATGCTGCGCATTACCTTTCCTTACCTCTTTTTTATCTCGCTGACCGCTCTTGCTGGGGCAGTTTTGAATAGTTACGGGCGTTTTGCGGTGCCTGCCCTAACGCCGGTGTGGCTTAATCTGGTAATGATTGGCGCTGCGCTTGGCTTTACCTCGCAGTTTCACCCGCCGATTATGGCGCTGGCGTGGGGGGTATTTATTGCTGGGGTGGTGCAGCTGCTTTTTCAGTTACCTTGGCTGTGGCGTCTCGGATTATTAAGCTGGCCGCGTTGGGGGTGGCGTCATGAGGGGGTGCGCAAAATATTGCGCCTGATGCTACCGGCAATTTTCGGCTCTTCGGTAGCCCAGATTAATCTCTTGTTTGATACAATCATCGCCTCATTTTTAGTCTCAGGCAGTGTCTCGTGGCTCTATTACGCTGACCGTCTGGTGGAATTTCCCCTGGGAATGTTTGGTATCGCTTTGGCGACGGTGATTCTGCCGAGTCTTTCTCAGCGCCATGCCGCCGCCGATCCCGCTGCTTTTAGTCATACTTTGGATTGGGGCATGCGTTGGGTGATGCTGGTGGGGCTGCCAGCGATGGTCGGGTTAATGGTGCTGGCAACGCCGATTCTCGCAACCCTTTTTCAGTATGGTGCGTTTGCCGCAAATGATGTAACGATGGCCTCTATGAGTTTAATCGCCTACGCTCTCGGGTTACCGGGGTTTATGATGGTGAAGGTATTGGCACCGGGCTTTTATGCGCGCCAGAATACGCGAACACCGGTTCGTTTTGGGGTAATCGCGATGGTGGCGAATATGGGAATGAACCTCTTTTTTGTTATTCCCCTTATCTATATCGGTTTTTCCGCGCCCCATGCGGGGCTAGCTTTGGCAACCTCACTCTCTGCTTCGTTAAATGAATGGTTACTTTTGCGTCGTTTACGGGCTGAAGGGGTGTTCCAGTTGCGCTCGGGCTGGTGGCCCTTTCTGTTACGGCTGTTGCTGGCCAATGTGGCGATGGCTGCGGTGCTGCTCTGGTTGTCGGGTGATATGACTTGGTGGTTTGACGGAACTCTGTTACAGCGGGGCGGAATGCTGGCGGGGTTGCTGGTGGGGGCTGCGGTCACTTATCTTGCGGTATTGTGGCTGTTGCGAATGCCGCTGCGGTTATTGATTTCGGCTGATCAGGCAGGATAATGATCGCTATGCAAAAGAACAGGAAAGTGTCTGCCGATGAACCGTCGGCATGGACTTATTAAGCAAATTTTCCTCTGGTGATTAGTGATGAGTAAAGTAAAACCCGAGAGTGACAGCTATCATCTGATGCGTCACACCATTAAGTTACTGTCAGAGCTGCATCTGAAACCGACGCCGGTTAACTATACCGTCTGTTATGAGTATGCGGCCAATAGTAATGTGGATGTGCAAAATGCCCTGGATCGCCTACTTAAGGATGGTCCGGGTGCAAACGATGCGAGCCTGTTAGTTGAGCAGATCTATCACGATGCGATTGAGGAGATTAGCCTTGAGAAGCTGGAGGCTGCCAAAGCAAGGGTGTTAAAGGTGATTGAGACGGTCAATGGCTCCTTGGGTGAGATGAACGCCGATGCCAGCGAGTTTGATACCCTGTTAAGCGGTCATGTGGCGGCGTTAAGCAACTCCCCGACAATTGATACCATCGAACAGACGATCTCTGCCCTGCAGCAGGAGACGTCACAGTTACGTCAATCAAGTTCACGTTTAAGCCGGCAGTTAGAGGTGAATAGTGAGGAGGTCAAACAGCTTCGCAGTGATCTGCAACGGGCGCGTGCAGAGGCTTCAACCGACTCCCTGACCGGGCTGAAAAACCGTAAATATTTTATTAAAGAGCTGGAGTATGAGATCTCGATGGCCAAGGAGTCTGGTGCGGCCGTTGCAAACTCACTGTTAATGCTTGATATCGACCATTTCAAAAATTTTAACGATACTTTTGGTCATGTGGTGGGCGACAAAGTGTTGGCTTTTGTCGCCAATACCCTCTGCCAGAAACTGAAGCGTGCTGATACCGTCGGGCGTTATGGCGGTGAGGAGTTTATCGTATTGTTGCGTAACACCAGTTATAACAGTGCGATGGAGGTGGGGGAGATCCTGCGGGCGACGATTGCGAAATCACGTCTTGCCCTCTCTAACAATCGCACCCAACTCCCGCCGATTCATATCTCGGTGGGTGTCGCCACACAGGGGATGGAGGATACGGTTATCAGCCTAATTGATCGTGCTGACCGTGCCCTCTACTTCTCGAAGGATCAAGGACGCAACTGTGTGACCGGAGAGCTGCAGTTAGTGCAGCGGTAGGGTCGGTCGTAACAGACGTTTTGCCTTATCGCTCTATAGTCTCTACAATATCGCCTCGTTTTTAACTTAACGAAGGAGATATTAACGCATGTCAAACCACTTGTTTACCTCGGAGTCGGTCTCCGAGGGGCATCCTGACAAGGTGGCAGATCAGGTCTCTGATGCCATTCTTGATGCCATTCTTGCCGAGGACCGCAATGCGCGGGTCGCCTGTGAGACGATGGTGAAAACCGGGATGGTGATCGTTGCTGGCGAGATCACCACCACCGCCCATATCGAGTATGAGGCGGTTATTCGCCGCACCATTCGCGAAATTGGTTACAATAGCTCGCAGATGGGCTTTGATTGGGAATCCTGTGCGGTACTAAACGCGCTAGGGAAGCAGTCACCCGATATCGCCATGGGTGTTGATCGCGCTGATAGTGATAATCAGGGTGCTGGGGATCAGGGGCTGATGTTTGGTTACGCGAGTAACGAAACCGATGTTCTGATGCCTGCCCCCATCACCTTTGCGCACCGTTTGGTGCGGCAGCAGGCGAAGGTACGCAAGGCCGGAAAGCTTGCCTGGTTACGCCCCGATGCCAAAAGTCAGGTGACTTTTCGTTACGAGGATAACCTGCCGGTGGCGATTGATGCCGTGGTTCTCTCTACCCAGCATGATGCTGACGTCACCGAGCGTACGCTGCATGAGGCGGTGATGGAGGAGATTATTAAACCGGTGCTGCCGACCCAATGGTTAAGTGCCCAGACCAAATATTTCATCAACCCGACCGGTCGTTTTGAGATTGGCGGCCCGATGGGGGATTGTGGTCTCACCGGACGTAAAATCATTGTCGATACCTATGGCGGCATGGCGCGTCATGGTGGCGGTGCATTTTCCGGAAAAGATCCCTCCAAGGTGGATCGTTCAGCCGCCTATGCTGGGCGTTATGTGGCGAAGAATATTGTCGCTGCGGGTCTTGCCGATCGTTGCGAGATTCAGATCTCCTACGCCATCGGGGTTGCTGAGCCAACCTCTATTAGTATCGAAACCTTTGGTACTGGAAAGGTGAGTGATGAGCGGATTGATCAGTTGGTGCGTGCCGAGTTTGATTTGCGCCCGCGTGGCATGATTAAAATGCTCGATCTGCTGCAACCGATCTATCGTAATACAGCCGCTTATGGCCATTTTGGTCGTGACGACATCGATCTCCCCTGGGAGCGTACTGACCGTGCTGATGCACTACGTCAGGCTGCAGGACGCTAGGTAATACCCGACAGCCTCCGGAGGGGTGCTGCAACAGCTCAAGCTGTCAGGCTCCGGAACACTGTATAAAACTTCAACGGCACTCATTTTATATTCTTAAATAGTCAATTTAGCAAAAAACGGAGAATTGTAAATGAGTAGCGATAACGCACTTCACACGAATAATTTCAGCGACTATAAAGTCGCCGATATGTCCCTCGCTAGTTGGGGACGTAAAGAGGTCAAAATTGCCGAAACCGAGATGCCGGGCCTGATGGCGCTGCGCGAAGAGTTCGGCCCGAGCAAGCCGTTAGCGGGCGCCCGTATTGCCGGCTGCCTCCATATGACCATTCAGACCGCCGTCTTAATGGAGACGCTTATTGAGTTGGGCGCCGAGATCCGTTGGTCCTCCTGCAATATCTTCTCCACCCAGGATCAGGCTGCTGCTGCGATGGCTGCCGTAGGCATTCCTACTTTTGCCTGGAAGGGGGAGAGTGAGGCGGAGTTCTGGTGGTGTATCGAACAGACGATCTTTGGCCCCGATGGTTGGCGTCCCAATATGATTCTTGATGATGGCGGCGATCTGACGCAAATTCTGCACGAAAAATATCCTGAACTGTTGGATGCAGTGAAGGGGATTTCAGAGGAGACCACCACCGGCGTACACCGCCTCTATGAGATGATGGGTGAAGGGTCACTAAAAGTTCCTGCCTTTAACGTCAATGATTCGGTGACGAAATCGAAGTTTGATAATCTCTACGGCTGTCGTGAGTCGCTAATTGACGGCATTAAGCGTGCTACCGATGTGATGGTGGCAGGCAAGATTTGTGTTGTGCTCGGCTATGGTGATGTCGGTAAAGGGTGCTCTCAGGCATTTCGTGGCATGGGGGCGACGGTGATGGTCACCGAAATTGACCCGATCTGTGCGCTGCAGGCGTCGATGGAGGGGTTTCGGGTGGTCACCATGGATGATGTTGCGGCGCTTGGGGATATTTTTGTCACCTGCACGGGCAATATTGATGTGATTACCCACGACCATATGCAACGAATGAAAAATGAAGCTATCGTCTGCAATATTGGCCATTTTGACTCCGAAATTGATATTGCCAGCATTCGTCAATATGAGTGGGAGAATATTAAGCCGCAGGTTGATCACGTTATCTTTCCCGATGGCAAACGGATTATTGTCCTTGCCGAAGGGCGTCTGGTGAACCTTGGTTGTGCTACTGGACACCCGAGTTTTGTGATGTCCGCCTCCTTTACCAATCAGGTGCTGGCGCAAATTGAGCTGTGGAACCACCACGACCGTTATGAAAATCGGGTCTATGTTCTGCCCAAGCTGCTTGATGAGAAGGTGGCGCGTCTGCATCTAAATAAAATCGGTGCCAATCTCACCCCGCTGACCAGCAAGCAGGCTAACTATCTGAGCCTGAAGGTTGAAGGGCCCTACAAGCCGGATCATTACCGTTACTAGGAGGCTGTATGGCAAGTCGCGACAGACGCGCCATCAGCTTTGAGTTTTTTCCGCCCCGGGGTGAAGAGGGGCGGGAAAAACTGATGGAGGTGGCCAAAAAGTTACAGCAGTGTCAGCCCGAATATGTCTCCGTCACCTTTGGTGCCGGGGGCAGTACACAGCAGGGGACGCTGGAGACGGTGCTCGATCTGATGCGTAGCGGTTTTGCGGTGGCACCGCATCTCTCCTGCATAGGCTCCACCCGCAGCAGTATTACCGCACTGCTCGATCAATATCGGCAGGCCGGTGTGCAGCGTATCGTCGCCCTGCGTGGTGATATGCCATCGGGAATGCGTGATGCCGGAGATCTGCACTACGCCAACGAGTTGGTGGCCTTTATCCGGCAACATAGCGGTGACTATTTTCATATAGAAGTCGCAGCCTATCCGGAGTTTCACCCTCAGGCGACCTCAGCTACCGCAGATCTCGATAATTTTGCCCGCAAGGTGGCGGCAGGGGCTAACAGCGCCATCACCCAGTATTTTTATAATGTGGATGCCTACAGCCGTTTTATTGAGGCGATAGCAGCGCGTGGGGTGACGCTGCCGGTGATTCCCGGGGTGATGCCAATTACCAATCTGACCAACCTGGCGCGTTTTTCCGCGATGTGTGGCGCCGAGATTCCGCGCTGGTTGCGGTTGCGTCTTGAGGCGTTTGGCGGTGATGCCGAGGGGCTGCGCGAGTTTGGTCTTGAGGTGACGGCAAAACTCTGCCAGCAACTGCTTCAGGCGGGGGCACCCGGACTCCATTTTTATACCATGAACCAATCCGCAGCCACCCTGCGGTTGTGGCAGTCGCTGTGAAGGTCACT
>JADGBN010000130.1 GCA_015231435.1 Gammaproteobacteria bacterium | reverse complement strand
CCGGCAACGAGGCTCTTTAATCTCTTCCCCTAAATTAAGGAAACAGTCATGGAAAACTCCATTTTTGAACTGCAGTACGCCCTAGATACCTTCTACTTTTTGGTGATGGGTGCTTTAGTAATGTGGAAAAATTAATAAAAACTAGTGATGTTCCTGATGTGCCATATCGATATAGACAATGGTGAGTGTCATAAAGATAAAGGCCTGCAGCGTGATAATCAGAATATGAAAGATAGCCCAGCCAAGCTGCAGCAGACCCGCAAATCCCGCCATTAGCCAGCCTGCACCATACATTAGGGCAATCAGGATAAAGATCATTTCGCCAGCGTACATGTTACCAAAAAGTCGCAGTGCCAAAGAGATCGGTTTGGAGATGAGCGTCACACCCTCAAGAAAAAGATTCACCGGCATCCCCCATTTACCAAATGGCTGCAGGGTCAGTTCGCCAAGAAAGCCCTTCACCCCTTTTACCTTAAAGCTGAAGTAGAGAACAATGGCAAAAACTGAAAGCGCCATGCCAAAGGTGGCGTTAGGATCGGTGGTGGGGACGATCTTCATAAACGGAATGCCGAGCGCTGTGGCGATCATCGGGATAAAATCGACGGCGATAAGATCCATAAAGTTCATTAGGAAGATCCAAGCAAAAATCGTCAGCGCCAAGGGGGCAACCATATCGTTTTTACCAGAAAAGGAGCCACGCACGCTGGTATTTATAAACTCACAACACCATTCAACAAAGTTTTGCGCAGCTGTTGGTTTGCCGCTACTGACATTTTTGGCGACTTTATGAAAGAAATAGAAAAAAAGTACGCCAAGCAGAATAGAGACACCGAGGGTGTCGAGGTTGAGTGCCCAGAAGCCCATCTCTTTGGCCTCATGGGCAGTGGCAGCTATGCCCCAGTCACCATCTGCTTTCTGGCCAAAAGTCAGATTCTGCAGGTGGTGTTTGATATAGTCGCCAGAGGTGTGTATTTCGCCTGACATCGCTGTTATGTTACTCGTTTTTTATCAGAAAAAACGGCACTATCTGTGCCGCAATTAAACCGCTAAAAAGCGGAATTGCACTTAATTTTAACCATCCAAAGGCAACTGCAAAAAAGATAATCGCCCAAATAAACCGATAACCTGCACATCGATAGAGCAGCGTTAGTGACGCATTGACTGTTGCTGCAACATATCGGCTGCGCTGCTGACAGTGGTTGCTAATAACGGTTGCACCTATCGGCAGCAGTCCGCCACAGAGCGCGCTCAAAGCCATGTCGCTCTCCTGCATGGCGAAATAACCAGCTACCAAAACAGTCATCAGCAGTTCAATTTGTATCTGGCGAGTGAGATAAACCTTCATTAGTCTATCTTTGCAGCCCTGCAAGCGAGGACAAGTATAGTGTGAGTGTCGCACCAGGGTCAACGCTATTTTTGATGCATGTTAAATATATTTGCCCGTATCCGGAGCGTCAGCGTGCCGCTGCCCGACTGCGATTAGTGAATATGGGCGAGAATGCCGTCGAGTTCATCTAACGTGTTGTAGCTGATAATTAGCTTCCCTTTTCCCTTGTTGCCTGCCTGTAACGCCACTTTTGCGCCAATTTTCTCTCCGATCTCCTGTTCAAGGCGGCGACTGTCCACATCGACTGCGGTGGCAGCTTTTTTTACCGGTTCACTCTCTAGTCGCTTGACCAGACGCTCGGTCTCCCGTACCGAGAGACCACGACTAATGACCAGTTCTGCCGCTTCTCGCTGTGTCGCTTCGGCAAGGGGGAGCAGGGCGCGGGCATGCCCCATTTCAAGGTCGCCATTTTCGACAAGACGCTTGACCTCACTGGTGAGCCCTAAAAGGCGCAGCATATTGGAGACGGCGGCGCGAGAGCGGCCCACGGCATCGGCGGCTACCTGATGCGTCATACCAACCTCATCGATCAGGCGCTGCAGGGCGTTCGCCTCCTCCATGGGGTTAAGCTCTTCGCGTTGAATGTTTTCAATCACCGCGATGACCATTGCCGCCTGATCCGGGAGATCGCGTACCACCGCTGGAATGTCATGGAGCCCGGCCAGTTGTGAGGCGCGCCAACGCCGCTCACCGGCAATAATCTCATAGCGCTGCTCTCCCGCCTCGCCGGCGATGGGGCGCACGACAATTGGTTGTACGACTCCCTGGGTTTTTATTGAGTTGGCGAGCTCCTCAAGGCGCTCCTGATCCATATCAATGCGCGGTTGGTACTTGCCGCGTTGCAGCAGATCAATAGGCAGATAGCGCAGCTCGCCATGTTGTGCGAGTTTGGCGCTAATATCATGGCGCTCCTCTTGATCATCGGCGGAGTTGGCGTCGCTGCTTTGACCCAGCAGTGCCTCCAGCCCTTTACCCAGTCCTCTTCTCTTTATCATTACTTAATCCTGATAGTTTTTTTTCAGCTTTTTTACACAATTTATGTTTCTTAATCCCATGCTGGTCAAGGATTTCACCGGCCAAGACCAGCTAGGCGAGGGCGCCGCGTGAGTTCGGATCATACATTAACACGGGTACGCCGTAACTTGGCGCCTCGGCAAGTCGTACATTGCGGGGGATTGCTGTTTGGTAAACCTTTTTGCCAAAGTGGTTGGTCAGTTGCGCGGAGACTTCGTTGGCAAGGTTGTTGCGGGGGTCATACATGGTGAGCAGCAGCCCCTCAATTGCCAGACCGGGGTTGACGCTGGTACGAATATCCTCAATGGTTTTGAGTAGCGACGAGAGCCCTTCCATGGCGTAATACTCACACTGCATGGGAATGAGTACCGACTTTGCCGCCACCATGGCATTTAGGGTGAGCATATTCAGGGCCGGTGGGCAGTCGATAATAATGTAGTCATAGAGACGGTGTATCGGTTGTAGTGCCTGATTGAGTTTCTGCTCACGACCAACCATCATGGTGGTTAGCTCGACATCAGCGGCAATCAGATCGCCGGTGGTCGGGATGATGTCGTAACCTGCCTCAAGAGTAGGCATTAGGGTGTCGCTGAGCGTCGATTTTCCCAACAGAAGATGGTAGCTGCTTTTTTTAAGTTTGCTTACGTCAATACCGCTGCCAACAGTGGCGTTGGCCTGTGGGTCAAGATCGACAAGGAGTACCCGTTGATCCATGGCTGCAAGAGATGCGCTGAGGTTGACCGCAGTGGTGGTTTTGGCGACGCCCCCCTTTTGGTTGGCTATCGCAATAATATGGTTCATAAATGGACTACTCTGATCATACGTTATTTAAGGGTCATGCTCAGCAGATGACGCGGTTCATGCGCCAGTCCCGGCACTTCAAGCGGGTGTATAGCGATGGTGGCGACATCATCTCGGGCCTTAAGCTGCGCTAGTTCGCTGTCGCTCACCGCCCCCTTCATGGCATAGAAGTGGCCTTGTGGGCGCAACAGATGCGCGGTTTGGCTAACCATTGCCTCCAGTGAGGCAAAGGCGCGGGTGAGTACCGCATCATAGCGCTCTGTCGGTCGGTGGGCTTCACTGCGGCAATGTATCACATTCACTGCGGTTAACCCTAATCTCCCCTTCACCTGATTAAGAAAATGGCAGCGTTTGCTGCGGCTGTCGAGCAGGGTGATCTGCCAATCGGGGGCGATCTCCTCTGCATAGATGGCCAGGGGAATACCCGGCAGTCCTGCGCCACTGCCGACATCTATCAGGCGTTGCCCCTGCAACAGGGGGGCAATGGCAAGGCTGTCAAGCAGATGGCGCTGCACCATCTCCAGTGGCGATCGAACTGCGGTAAGGTTAATTCGCCGGTTCCAGCGCTCCAGCTCAGTCAGATAGTCGCATAGTTGCTCCATGGCGTGGGGCGATAGCGGGATCTGTAGCTCTGCAAGCCCCGCCGCAAGGCGCGCTACCATCTTTTCGCGCAGCTCAACCATGACGTTTTTTCAGGGTGACAAGGAGAATGGAGATCGCTGCTGGGGTGATTCCCGGCAGGCGGCTTGCTAGACCAATCGTAGCGGGGCGTTGCTTGCCCAGCTTTTCCGCCACCTCTGCCGACAGGCCGCCGAACAGGCAGTTCCAGCCACCGCCACCATTCTTGGCGACGCCATTGCACAAATGAGCCTTAAGGATGCTGAACAGATTTTACAGGGCAGTCAAAGCGCAGCCACCGACTATTTTCGTCAGAACAGCAGTGCGGCACTCTTTAAAGCGATTCATCCCTTGGTGAGCAGTGCCACCACCGCAGTCGGTGTCACCGCCACCTATAAAAAACTGATGGGTCAGGCTGGCGTCGCAGCCTCTTTTATCGATTTAAGTCAGCTCGATCTCGACCAATATGTGACCGAACAGGCACTGCAGGGACTTTTTAGTAAAATAGCCAAAGAGGAGCAGCGGATCCGCGAAGATCCCCTCGCCCGCAGTAGCGACCTGCTTAAAGAGGTCTTTGGTCATCTTAAATAACCCTTAGCGGTTATAAAATGACGCTGTTTTATTCTGCTGACTTGAATATTTTACAAAAAGGTCTAACATGGTAAAGCAGACTTCGGTTAAACCCTGACTGACAGCATCTAAATAATTACCGAGTAGGAGATCCATCATGATAAACATTAACAGTGAAAGCAACACGCTAGGTGTCCAGCAAATGCTTAACGGTAGTCAAGGCCGTCTGGAGTCTGCCAACGAGAAACTCGCTTCGGGGCTAAAAATAAATCGGGCGAGTGATGATGCGGCAAATCTTGCGGTTGCCATTAAGTACGCCAATGAACTGGCTGGTGGCAATAAAGGCTTACAGAACAGCAATGATGCCATCTCGATGCTGCAGGTTGCCGATGGCGGGCTTGCTGCGATGAGTGATATCACCCTGAGAATGCAGGAACTTGCGACGCAGAGCGGTAACGGTGCCTTAAGCAAGGATGATCGCGCTACCTTGCAGGGTGAGATGCAGCAACTCCAGAGTGAGATGGTACGCATTGCCAAAACGACAAAATTTAATGGCATCTCGCTGCTCGCTGATGATAGCCAACGCCAGTTTCAGCTGGGTGCCGAGGCTGGTAATGGTGTCGCCCTGGGAGGGATTGACGCAGCCTCCAGTCTCGGTGGTCTAGGCATCGGCTCAATTGACTTAAGCAGTACCACCAGCTCACCCGCTGCCCTAGATATTATTGGCGCGGCACAGGGCTACATTAATCAGAATCTTGCGGCAATTTCTGCCAATATGAGCCGCATTGAGAGCGCCGCCACGTCGCTGAAAGTTAAGAAGGAGAACGTTGCCGCAGCCCGCAGCCGTATTATGGATACCGACTACGCCCAAGAGGTTGCCAACCGCACCAGCGCCTTAATCCAGAACCAGAGCGGTCAAGCGATGCTGGCACAAGCAAACGTTTCGGCACAACCCGCTTTGGCAATGCTCAATAGTTAAACCGCTTCAGCTTTTGCTGTGCGTGCCTGTCGGGTGCGCACAGTATGCCTCTCGCTGATTATCCAGCAGCGACTAAAATCACCCATTCATTCACTTAAATTGTCTATAATCGCGCCTCTTTTTTTCAGGTTGTGACGATGGACTATCCCAAGCATTTTGATGTAATTATCGTCGGTGGCGGCCATGCAGGCACAGAGGCTGCCCTGGTTGCTGCACGCATGGGGGCCACCACGCTGCTGTTAACCCATAACATCGACACCTTGGGGCAGATGTCCTGCAATCCTGCCATTGGTGGTATCGGCAAAGGACATCTGGTTAAAGAGATTGACGCGCTTGGGGGCGTGATGGCCCACGCCATAGATTATGCGGGCATTCAGTTTCGCACCCTAAATAGCAGTAAAGGGGCAGCCGTACGCGCAACCCGTGCCCAGGCAGATCGTCAACGCTATAAAAGTTATATTCGCCAAAGCCTAGAGTCACAACCGCGCCTTGAGATCTTTCAACAGGCCGTCGATCGCCTGCTGCTGCAGGGCGAGGCGGTGACCGGTATAGAGACACAAAGCGGCATACGCTTTTACGCTGCCAAAGTGATTCTTACGGTCGGCACCTTTCTTGCCGGACTTATCCATATTGGTCAAAGCCACTACGCCGGTGGCCGCTTAAGCGACCCCCCGGCACAACTACTGGCGTCGCAACTGCGTGAGCTCGCACCACGCACCGGCCGACTTAAAACTGGCACGCCCCCGCGAATTGATCGGCGCAGTGTCGATTTTTCGCTATTAGAGCCGCAACCGGGTGACGACCCGATCCCAACCTTCTCCTTTTGCGGCGACCGATCTGTGCATCCGCGCCAGATGGAGTGCCATATTGCCCACACCAATGGAGCGACACATGAACTCATTCGCAACAGTCTTGACCGTTCACCACTCTATACCGGCATTATTGATGGTGTGGGGCCACGCTACTGCCCTTCGATTGAAGATAAAGTCGTCCGTTTTGCGGATCGTGACTCACACCAGATCTTTATCGAACCTGAAGGGCTGACCAGTAACGAACTCTATCCCAACGGCATCTCAACCAGCCTCCCGTTTGATGTCCAGATTGCCCTAGTGCGCTCCATGCGCGGCTTTGCCAGCGCCCACATCACCCGCCCCGGTTATGCGATAGAGTACGACTACTTTGACCCGCGTGATCTGCAACCGACACTGGCCAGCAAAACGATTGGCAATCTCTATCTCGCAGGACAGATTAACGGCACTACAGGCTATGAAGAGGCGGCAGCTCAGGGACTGCTGGCAGGAATAAATGCCGTGCTGGCCCAACAGGAAAAAGATCCCTGGTATCCCCGCCGGGATCAGGCCTACATCGGGGTGATGGTTGATGATCTGATTAACCGAGGTACGGCAGAACCTTACCGCATGTTTACCAGCCGCGCTGAGTACCGCCTGCTGCTGCGCGAAGATAACGCCGACCTGCGTCTCACCCCCTTTGGTCGTGAGTTAGGCACGGTTGGCGACCCCCAGTGGCAGCAGTTTTGCGCTAAACGCGATGCGCTTGAGACGCTTCGCGAACAGCTGGCAAGCACCATTCTCCATCCCGATAACAGCGAAAAGCAAAGCTCCCTGCTAGGTCAGCCTCTGAAGCGCGAACAGTCGCTGCTTGAACTTCTCAAGCGTCCCGGGGCCAGCTGCCAGGCACTAATGCAACTGGCTAATCTCGACAACCGCTACAGTGACAGCGTCTGTGAGCAGATCGAGATTCAGAGTAAATATGCAGGCTATATTGATCATCAGGAGCTGGAGATTGCGCGCCATCTGCAGCATGAGATGACGCCCATCCCCTGCGATCTTGATTACCGTCA
>JADGBN010000012.1 GCA_015231435.1 Gammaproteobacteria bacterium | reverse complement strand
GTTCGGTAACTCACCAGCTCACGTTAATCGCAAATGCAAAAACAGTCTCCGGTGATCTTAATTTTGAACGGAACCCAACCGCTTTTGATGCTTACCAGGGGCGTCACGGTGTGTTGGTGAAAGAGATTAAGAGCGGCAGTATCAACCTGGTTGACTGGAAATAACTCTTTTGATTATTGAGGTGGTATCATGAAACAGATTACATCCCTACTTCGCAGTCACCTGTATCTTTTCTATTATCTGCTGGTGATAACGCCGGTAACCCTGCTGGCGGATGACACGGAAATCTATGGTTCCGGCACCAGCATTGGGGCGCTCGTTCGCCCTAACATTAACTTCATTATTGACACCTCGGGGTCGATGGATACCAACTCGGTCACCATCACTCACGATCCGGTACCCTATAACCCTGCGACGGCATACAGTTACAGTACCTGTGACACCAGCGCCATCTACTGGTCCACAGATGGGAGCGTGCCCAGTTGCAGCAGTAATAATAAATTTACGACAACGGCAAACAAGTGTTCTGTGTTGTCGGGAGCTGCATTTACCTCCGCCGGACAGGCAAGCGGTATGCGTGCGGCATCCTGGACCGTGAATGGGGGAACGGTTGAATCGTGTACCGAGGCGAGTGAGGCTGCCTGCGCGGTGCTGGAGATCTGTACTGGCGGCGGCTATACCACCAAAAATTGTAGCGGTGTTAGTAATAACAATTGTAATACGCTCTCAGATCCGGCCAAAACCGCCTGTAAAATGGATTGTTACTGGCAGAGGGGCAAGAAAGACTATTACGGGGTACTGGGTAACTATCGTAAATGTCAGGATGTACCTAAAAATTCGAATACCGATTTGCGTGATTGTACGCTGGTAAGTTCGGGCTCTGGAGAGAGTCAGTCGTGGTGGCAGTCGCAGTGCCTTAGTGACTGTTATGATTACAATAGCTTTGATGATAAAAATAAGTATGTTTACAGTAGTGGTGTCGCTTGTAATGAGACCAATAGTATTGCCTGTGCCGCTACGCCGATAGGGGGGAGCTGTGGCGGTGGCACGGTAACCGGAATGACCACTTGTACGGTTGATCCGGTCTGTACCACCAGTAATATTGACGTCTGGAGTACCATTGCCAGCGGCAGCAGTAATGTTACAGCGGTTGAGTGTGAGGCGGATAATGGTGTGCATGGTGATGGTGTTGATACCGGCAAGCTCTATCCTGCCAACGAGAACTATGAAGGCCCCTGGCGTGCCGATTCGAGCAATGCGATTAGCTGGACAGGTGCTGGTGCTGCGGGTGCGGTTTATACCTTCTATACCGGGAACTATCTTGCCTATTACAATAACCCTGCCAATGCCGGAACCACCGAAACGGTAACCCGTCTTACGGTTGTTCAGCGTGTATTTGAAGATCTTCTCGACCAGCTCTCGGGGGTGAATATCGCGCTTATGCGCTTTGACAATAACGGTTCGGGGATGTCTGACCGAGATGATGGCGCCTACTTTATTGCGCCGATGGCGGAGCTGACCAATACCAATCGCCCTACCTACCAGGCGCTGGTGGGTGATGGTTATGATGCCGACGAGGAGGGTATCTATACCTATCTTGGCTATACGCCGCTATCGGAGTCGCTCTATGAGAGCTATCTCTTCTGGTCGGGTGGGACTGTTTACTGGGGGGATGGCAGCCCCGGTGGCACCAGTGTGACCACGGCGGCAGGCATTGCCGGGGCACCGGCGACCGGGACGCGTGATCCGGCCAATACGAGTAAGTATCAAAGTCCGATTGAGTACACCTGCCAGTCGAATTTCAACGTCTTTTTAACCGATGGTGATCCCGTCGGTGATGGGGGTTCTAATACTTCGATTACCAGTCTGCCTAACTTTAGTACCGCAGTGGGGCAAGCCAACTGTAACGATAGTTATGGTAATAACTGCCTTGATGATCTCTCCAAGTATATGGCAAATTCCGACATGAACGCCACGTTGGAGGGGACACAAAAGGTACTGACATATACCATTGGCTTTGCCGGTGGTAATGTTAATCTTCTAACTGCGGCAGCAACCGGGACCAAGAGCGACGGGACGCCCGGCTTCTTCTATGCGGATGATTATGATGGGCTGTTGCTGGCGTTTCAGCAGATCTTTCAGCAGATTTTGAGCACCTCAACCAGTTTTGTCTCACCCTCTATTTCCGTAAACGCCTTTAACCGTTTTTCACATCTCGAGCAGCTCTATTATGCGCTGTTTAAGGTGGATGAGCGTCCACAATGGAGCGGGAATGTCAAACGTTATAAACTGCTGAATAACCAGGTGGTTGATGTGAATGATGCAGCTGCTGTAGACCCCGACACCGGATTTTTTAAGGAGACTGCACAAAGCTGGTGGTCTTCGGGGGTTGATGGTGGCGCGGTTAACAGCGGCGGCGCGGCCGAGAATTTGGGCGCTAACCGTAACGTCTACACCTATACGGGCGCGAGTGCACCCAATAATGTCCTGTTAACCCAAGGGACGCATCGGGTGACCGATACCAATACCGCCATCACCAAAATAATGCTGGGTAATGCGGCGATGAGCGATGCCTATCGTAGTCAACTGCTGCAGTGGTCAAGCGGGATTGACCTTAAGGATGAGGATATTGATGGGTCAACCACCGATGCGCGTACCCATATGGGGGATCCGCTGCATAGTGTGCCACTGCTGGTTAATTATGGCGGTACCGCTGATGATATGAAGTTAATGCTCTATGTGGGCACCAATGAGGGTTATCTGCATGCGGTTGACCCTGATGATGGTCATGAGGTCTTCTCTTTCATTCCCCCGCAACTACTGCCTAATCTCGATAAAATCTATGTTAATGATATTAATGAGCCGCACCCCTACGGACTCGATGGGCCAATCTCGCGCTGGCATAAGGATGACAATCATAACGGTCTGCTGTACACCGGCTTTGATCTGGATAGCAATGAAAAGCTCTATATCTACGCAGCGATGCGTCGTGGTGGGCGTAATTACTACGCGCTTGATGTCACTGATGAGAGTGCGCCGAAATATGCCTGGCAGATTCTCGGGGGGCAGGGTGACTTTAGTGAGTTGGGGCAGACCTGGTCAAAGGCGATTGCGGCAACCATCAAAATAAATGGTGTCGATAAGGATGTCCTTATTTTTGGCGGTGGTTATGATCCGCAGCAGGATAATGTTTCGGTGAGAACTGCGGACACCATGGGTCGTGCCATCTATATCGTTGATGCTGAAACCGGCGCAAAACTCTGGCAGGCAGGCCCCGCGGGTAGTGGTAACGTTGCGGGGGCTGACCCTGATTTGGTTCAGGCCGATATGCTCTACAGCATCCCCTCAGATCTCATGGTGATTGATTCAAATCGTGATGGTTATGATGACCGTCTCTATTTTGGTGATATGGGGGGACGTCTCTGGCGTTTTGATATCAATAATGAGAATACCGGGGCGGCAACGCTGGCAAGGGGCGGCATTATTGCTGATTTAGCGGGAACTGCTGCGGCGGATAATCGTCGTTTCTACTACCCACCGGCAGTGGCCTATGCAGCCAGCAAGTTCTATCTTGCGATAGGCTCTGGTTATCGTGCGCATCCGTTAAATACCACGATTCAGGATGCGATGTTTGTCATTGCCGATCCCAAACCGATTGAGTCGATGTACAGCAATAGCGTTAACCTCTATGTCGATAGTACGGGACCAGATGGCGATGCCGATCTCTTTCCAGACTACCTGCAATTTTATGGTGCTGCAGCGTATGATTTCATTAAACTAACCAGTGGCAGTCTCACCAGTACAAGCTATGTCAGCGGTGATCTATTTGATGCCACCAGCAATATCCTGGGTTCGGCAACAGGGGCGACCCTGACGGCGGCAAAGTCGCTGCTTAACTCCAAGGCTGGTTGGTATATGAAGTTGAATGTAGAGGCTGATGGCAGTTGGGCAGGTGAAAAACTGTTGGCAAATGCGGTGGTGTTTGATAGTAAATTGATGTTTAGCACCTTCCAGCCCTCACAGGCACAGCTTAATATTTGTGCCCCTGATGTTGGGACGGCTAAGTTTTATCAAATTGATCTGCTAACCGGTACCCCGCCGGATGATCCAACTACTCAAGAGGATGAGACGACTATTAGGGGTAAACGTTATGTGAATCTGCAAAAGGGTGGGATCCCGCCGGAGCCGGTGGTGATTATTCCGCCAGGAACGGCAAATCCAGTGGTGATGGTCGGCCCTGAAAAGATTGCCGAAATGACCCCGCCTAATGCGGTCACCCGCACCTCCTGGCAGCTTGTGCGTCCGTAGCCGTTTATTGAGTGAGGATAGTTATCAGGGTTCGGATCATCTCCGAACCCTGTTTTTTTTAATAAGGATAAGTTGTGGAGAGGTTTTATGAATAAGCGTTCGTTACTGGGTTTCTCTTTGTTGGAGCTAATGGTTGTACTGGCAATTGCGGGCATTCTCGTCTCGGTTGCCTATCCGGCCTATACCAGCCATATGATGACCGCAAGACGGGCTGATGCTGCTGCGGCGCTCTCCGGCTTTTCTAATGCCATGGTGCGCTATGCAACCAATAATTTCAGTAGTTACTGTGATGCCGGCGGTGCTGGGGGCGCTAATAGTTGTGGGGCTGCCGGAACAAACGATACGGGAACGCCATCGATATTTCCGGGAACGGTACCGCTTGATGGAGGAGCCGCTTACTATAATTTAACGATTCAGGGTGTGACCGCTGTGACCTACTCACTGCGCGCCACGCCTATAGGCATCCAGGCAGGTGATGTTTGTGGCGCTTTGGAAATTACCCATTTGGGGCGTAAGGTGGTCATTGGCGCAGCGGGAATGACCTGGGATTTATGCTGGCGATAGATCGCCCCCTATCTTTTTATCAAGGTGCGCTGCAGTAGGTTTTAATTTGCCGATCCGCTTCGGCAATTTTATTGCTACGCTCCTCCTCTGAGGGGGTGTAGGTTTGACCATTGGCAGCGGTTAGCGGGGCTGCTGACTCGTAAATCTTTTTGTTAAATTTTGCTGATTGGCAGTTGCGTTGATAGAGCTCGCCAATCGCATCAAGTGTCTGAGGCTCGCCCTCTTGATTATTAACCGGTTTTTTTTCAGCGGGTTTAACGCCGTTCGAGGTGGTTGTTGCCGTCGCTGGCGTGTGACTGATTTTTAAGGGTTGGCACTGATCGTGGCTTGCTGGCGTTGATGTGTAAAAGATATCCCCCCCTGCGTCTTCACATTTAAACACCTCGGCAAAAATGGGGGGGGTAGCTGTCAGAAAACAGACTGTAAGGAGGGTATGAAAAGGGTGAAATGCCGCCTTCTTTACACTATCGGTCATCTTTTTCTCCAACAGGTTGGTTGATTGTTCTATTTTTGCTAACAGAACCACTCCTCCAGTTGCCGTGAACAGGAGTGGCGGACTGTATGAACGCACCTTTTGATTATATACCCTTTCTACTTGAAACTGCGGGGTCATTGGCTACAGTCCTTCACCCCAATTATTTAGAGTAGCTTTGTCCATGGGGATTCGCAACCTTGCCGCCTACCTGCATTTCTAAGTAGTTTGGGTAGAGCGACTGTTGTAGATGTTGGTGAAAGGCGTTAATGCTTTTTTCGAGCGTCGCAAGGTCGCCACTATTGTCAATAATGGTGTTTGCTGCTGCGCAGCGTTGCCAGCGTGGGAATTGGCTGTTTATCACCTGCTGAATCTCTTCCGCCGTGCGCTGTTCCCGTACCATGGCTCGGGTGAGTTGTTCTGCTTCAGGCAGGTCGATAAGCAGAATGTGATCAACCTCGTTCTGCCAGCCCGCCTCCAGTAGTAGAGGGGCGGCGATAATAAGATAAGGGCCTTGCTGCTGCTTGACCCAATGTTGAATCGCCTGACGAATGTAGGGGTGGGTAACGGCTTCTAATTGTTGCCGCTGCAGCGGATTATTAAAGACAATTTGGCGCAACTTTTCGCGTTGTAACTCGCCATCGCTAGTGATAATGGTGGTTCCAAATAGCTTGATTAACGCGGTAAGTGCGGGGGTATGCGGGGCAACGATCTCTCGCGCAACCTGATCTGCATCTATGCAGGGGACGCCAAGTTGAATAAAGATGGCGGTTGCACTGCTTTTACCGCAGGCGTAACCACCGGTGAGCCCGATGCGCAGGGGACGCCCTTTAGACAATGATTTTAAGATAGGTAGCGGTGAGGGACTCTCCCCAGAGCATCGCCACCCAGCCGGCGATGGCGAGGTAGGGGCCAAAAGGGATGGGGATCTGTCTGTCGTGTCCGCGGGTGATAATGAGGGTTATGCCGATGAGGGTTCCCAGCATTGCCGAGAGCATAATAATTAGCGGTAGTAGTTGCCAGCCAAACCAAGCGCCCAGCAGTGCTAACAGTTTAAAGTCACCATAGCCCATCCCCTCTTTACCGGTGATGATCTTAAAGAGTTGATAGACACTCCAGAAGCTGAGATAGCCTGCTGCCGCACCAATAATCGCGGTCGCAGGATCGGTAAAGATATGAAATAGCGCTAACAAGAGCCCAAGCCAGATCCCGGGCAGGGTGATGCTATCGGGCAAAAGCTGGGTTTGAAGATCAATAAAGGTGAGTGCAAGCAGTATCCAGGTGAGTAGCAGGGCAGGAAAGAGTGCCGCTGTCGCACCAAAGTGGAGAGTCACGATGCCAGATAACAGGGCGCTTAGTAGTTCTACCAAGGGATAACGCCAGGATATTGCTGCACCACAGGAGCGGCAGCGCCCCCTTTGCAGAAGAAAGCTGACCAAGGGGATATTCTGCAGAGGGCGGATTTCGCTTTTGCACTGCGGGCAGTGGGAGGGGGGATGGTAGAGGGTAAGTGGCGCAGCAGTGGCAGGGGGTTCTGCGGCTTCAGGGTGGAGCAGCTCGTGGCACTCCTGCTGCCAGCCCTGCTGCATCATCAGGGGCAGACGATGAATGACCACATTAAGAAAACTGCCGACCACCAGACCGAGAATAGTGGTGGTAATCACCAGTAGCGCAGGGTTAAGCTCTGCAAGCAGTTGCAGCGATTGTAACGTGCTCATCGGTGGTGAGGGTTAGACCACCTCGCCCATTTTGAAGATGGGAAGATACATCGCCATAATAATCGTACCGACGATGGAGCCAAGTACCACCATAATCATCGGCTCCATTAGACTGCTAAGGGTATCCACGAGGTTATCCACCTCCTCTTCGTAGAAGTCGGCAACTTTAGCGAGCATGGAGTCAAGCGAACCGGCCTCTTCACCGATAGAGGTCATCTGCACCACCATGTTGGGGAAAATATTGGCATCAATCATCGCAGTGGTCACCGAGCCACCCATGGCGACCTGATCCCGCATTTCAAGAATTTTGCCTTTGTAGTAGACGTTGCCAACCGCACCGGCGACTGATTCTAACGCCTCGACTAGCGGCACCCCCGCAGCAAACATGGTTGAGAGGGTACGGGCAAAGCGGGCGAAGGCAGACTTCTGTTTAATTTCGCCAAAAATCGGTATATTGAGGGAGTAACGCTCAACCGCAAGGCGAAAGGGCGGTGACTTCTCCATCATCGTTTTGAAGCTGTAGCCAATCGCGACGCCAATGGCAATGACGATGTACCAGTAGGATTGCAGCATCTCCGAGGCGTGAATAACCATCATCGTTAACCCCGGAAGTTCGGCACCAAAATCTTCGAAGATCTTCTGGAACGAGGGGATAACAAAGATCAGCAGACCGGCGGTAATCACCAGTGCAACGGTAATAACGGCGATAGGGTAGGTCATCGCCTTTTTTACCTTGGCTTTAATGCTCTCTGTTTTCTCTTTGTATTCGGCAATTTTGGCCAGCATACTTTCCAGAATACCCCCCTGCTCACCCGCTTCGATAAGGTTACACATCAGTTCGTCAAAAACCTTGGGGTGCTTGCGAAAGGCGTCAGCCATGGTGCCGCCGCCTTCGATATCGGTCTTTACGGTTAAGACGAGTTCAGCCATGGTCTGGTTTTCCAAACCCTTGCCAACAATCTCAAAGGATTGCACCAGGGGCACACCGGAGGACATCATGACCGCCAACTGGCGCGAGAAGATGGTGATATCTTTTGGGGTAATTTTCCCCCCCTTCTTGCCGCTGCTAAATAGGGGCTTCGCCTTTTTTTTAACTTTTATCGGGTTAATGCCACGTTTACGCAGATCAGCTTTTACTTTGGAGACGCTGATGCCATTAATGACGCCATCAACTCTTTTTCCTTTACTATCAATACCTTCATAAAGAAATTTACCGCCATTTTCAGCGATCAGTTTTTTTTCAGATGTTGCCATAAAAGAGAGGTCTCCGATTGCTATTCAAGGGTGACACGATTGGCTTCGGCAAGGCTGGTCAGGCCATCCTTAACCTTTTTAAGGGCAGACTGGCGCAGATCGGGAATCCCCTCCTTGCGTGCCTGATCAGCGAGATCTATGGCTGTTCGCTCCTCCATAATCAGACGCCCCATCTGTTCTGAAATCGGCATCACCTGATAGATCCCCACGCGTCCTTTATACCCTTCGTTACACTGATCACAACCGACCGCCTTGTAAATTTTCAGGGTGGGGATCTCGGCGGCGCTATAGCCAGCCTTTAGTAGAACTTTTTCCGGTAGATCGTCGAGTGTTTTACAGTGCTTGCAAAGGCGGCGTGCAAGACGTTGGGCAATAATTAGATTAACGGCGGAGGCGATATTAAAGGGGGCAACCCCAATGTTAATCAGCCGCGACAGAGTTTGCGGCGCATCGTTGGTGTGTAGGGTAGAGAGCACCATGTGGCCTGTTTGTGCGGCTTTAATGGCAATTTCGGCGGTGGTGATATCACGAATCTCGCCGACCATAATCACGTCAGGATCTTGGCGCAGGAAAGCTTTTAGTGCGGCGGCAAAGGTAAGGCCGACTTTGTCGTTAACGTTAACCTGATTGATACCCTCAAGGTTAATCTCTACCGGATCTTCAGCGGTGGAGATATTGCGATCTTCGGTATTGAGAATATTCAGACCGGTGTAGAGTGAGACGGTTTTACCACTACCGGTAGGGCCGGTCACCAGAATCATGCCGTAGGGTTTTTCGAGGTTATCGAGGTAGAGCTGTTTCTGTTCCGGCTCGTAGCCAAGCATATCGATGCCAAGTTTGGCGCTATCGGAGTCAAGAATACGCAGGACAATCTTCTCGCCAAATAGTGTCGGGCAGGTATTAACACGAAAGTCGATAGATTTAGTTTTCGATAGGGTAAGTTTAATCCGGCCATCCTGTGGCACACGGCGTTCGGCAATATCCAGACGCGCCATTACCTTAAAACGGGCGGAGAGCTTTCCTGCCAGGGCAACAGGGGGGGAGGAGACCTCCTTTAACATGCCATCGAGGCGAAAACGGACACGATAGCGTTTTTCGTAGGGCTCAAAGTGAAGGTCGGAGACCCCAGCCTTAATCGCGTCAAGCAACATTTTATTAATGTAACGCACCACCGGGGCATCGTCGATGGCACTATCGTCATCAGCCGTTTTATCATCATCAACTGCCGCAACATCAAGATCATCAAGTGACTCATCACCTGCGAGATCACCCATCGAGGTGTCTAGATCTTCTGCAACTTTCACCAGCATTTGTAATAATTTATCTTCTTCAACCACCACCGGCTCAACGGTCAGCCCAACATGGAATTTGATGGCATCAATGCCGATTAGGTTGGTTGGGTCAGAGACCGCAATAAAGATGCGTGAGCCCCGCTTGAAGAGAGGTAGAACGTGATGTTTGCTAAGGAGTTTGTCGTCAACCAGCTTGACGGTATCAAGATCGATATTAATCGCGTTTAGGTCAAGCAGAGGCAGACCAAATTCGGCAGAGGCGACATCGGCAAGTTTACTGGCGGTAATCAGTTTGCTGCTAATTAGGCGCGAGACAAAATGGACACCCTCTTTTTGACACTCTTCAAAGAGCCTCTCTGCGTCATCACGACTAAGCAGGCCATCATTAACCAGCTTGCGTCCCAAACCACTAATTGCCATCTTGCCTTGCCACTCCTTAATCTTAGCTAATCTCTATCTTGCGCTAACTTCGTTGCTGCAGATACCCTGTGAGGGCGACAATATAGATCAGATCACGCCTGAGTACACGGTTTTTTCTGGCGATATGAATGGAAATGGTGGTTGTAGCGCCTTGTCAGGTGGCGTGTTACGATGCTTGGAGTAAATCGAGAATAGCAGATATTGAGGTGAATCATGAGCGTAAAGGTGCTGTTTGACGCAAGTTTGCAAGGTATTGTCGACTGCAATGGGGCAACGGTTGAGGTTGGTGAGGTGGCGATGGTGGCTGATATTTGGCTGCAGGCCTCTGGTGGCAAGCCCTGTCCGTTACAGCTGCAGGTGGCGTGTAATGGCGAAGCGGTCGAGTTGGGGGCAGAGGTACGTTCAGGTGATCAGTTACGCTTTACGTTGGGGTAAAGCGCTGGGGGTTGTGCTAACATCGCTGCCCTTTAGCGGGGCAGATTTAGGTTGACGCCCTTGGCCGATAACGAGCAGCAGGATGGAGAGGTTAAAAATGAAGAAGGTGGAAGCGATTGTAAAACCCTTTAAGCTCGATGATGTGCGTGAAGCACTCTCAGAGATCGGGGTTAGCGGGATGACGGCAACGGAAGTTAAGGGGTTCGGGCGCCAGAAAGGGCATACCGAGCTCTATCGCGGTGCCGAGTATGTGGTTGATTTTTTACCAAAGGTAAAAATTGAGCTGGTCGTTAATGATGATCAGGTGGATGCCTGCATCGATGCGATAACCCAAGCGGCACGCACTGGCAAAATTGGCGATGGCAAGATATTTGTCAGCAGTGTCGAGCGGGTGATCAGAATCCGGACGGGAGAGACGGGGGCTGCGGCAATTTAGCCGAGTTGTCGGGGGGGCTCTGCGGTAGCGCCGACGCTGTCGGTGCCGGCTTTAGTGCGGTAGGGCTGAGTATGATCTCAGGGTAGTTGTGATGCAGCACGCGTTCGGCATCCGCCGCCAGATCATCCATTTTCAGCTGCCGGTAGCCGTTGACCATTAATTTCATGGCATCAATCACCGCAGGCGTCTGCGGGTAGTGTTCTACCACATATTTGGCGCGATTAACTGCGGCAAGATAGGCGCCGCGACGCATATAGTAGTCGGCGACATGAATCTCATAGCGGGCAAGGCTGTTGCGCAGTTTTCCCATGCGATCGATGCTGTCTTCACGGTACTGGCTCTGGGGAAAACGGGTGATCAGCTCTTTAAAGAAGTTAAAGCTTTCGCGTGCCCGTTTGGGGTCACGTTCGGAGCGATCCTGATTGCCAAGGCGATCAAGGGTGCCGGGTTCAATATCGTAGGCGGCTAACCCTTTAAGGTAATAGGCGTAATCAACATTGGCGTGACGCGGGTTAAGCTGAATGAAGCGGTCTGCAGCAGCGATGGTGGCGGCGCTCTCATCCGCTTTATAGTGGGCATAGGCGACCTCCAGCTGTGCCTGTTGCGCGTAGCGACCGTAGGGGTAGCGCGCCTCGAGGCGGGTATAGTATTTAATCGCCTCACTGTAGCTTTCGTTGTTTAGAGCATCACGCGCCTCATCATAAAAACGTTGCGCGGTCCAGTCGGCGGTCTCATCCTCAAGCGTCGTGGCACAGCCGCCCAGCAGCAGTGTGATAAGGAGAGGTAGTCGTAATGATATGTTTAATAGGGTGCGTAGCATGAGTCGATGGATAACCTGGAAACTGTGGGGGAACGGCGTGGGTGAAGTATATCCGATATTGTCGCGGTTGACAGGATGATGCAGAGCGTTGTCGGTGAGTTCTTGGCGGAGGCGGAGATTGAGTTACTGATCCCTAAAGAGCTGTCGGGGAAGCGGCTTGATGTGGCGTTGGCGACGCTCTGCCCTGACTATTCACGGGCGCGTTTACAGCAGTGGATTAAAGCTGGCGAAGTGACCATTAATCGCGAGGTGGTGTTACAACCGCGCTCCCCGGTGGTTGCCGGAATGATCATTGCCTTAATCCCCAAGGATGAGGTGCAGGGGGAGTGGCTGCCCGAACCGATGGATCTGGATATCTACTATGAAGATGAAGATCTGCTGGTGATTAATAAACCGGTGGGGTTGGTGGTACATCCGGCGGCGGGGCATTGGCAGGGGACGCTGTTAAACGGTCTGTTACACCACTGCCCCTCGCTTATTCATATTCCTCGCGCTGGCATTGTCCACCGCCTTGATAAAGAGACCAGTGGCCTGTTAATGGTTGCCAAGCGTCTCTCAGCCCATGCTTCACTGGTTGATCAGTTACAGCAGCGTAGTGTGCTGCGTGAGTATCAGGCGGTCGTGCATGGGGCGCTGATTAGTGGCGGGGTGGTCGATGCGCCGATTGGTCGTCATGCGGTTGATCGCAAAAAGATGGCGGTGATCTCCGGCGGTCGCGAAGCGGTGACCCACTATCGTATTGAACAGCGTTATGCCGCATTTACCCAGTTGCGAGTACGCCTTGAGACTGGGCGCACGCACCAGATCCGTGTGCACATGGCCCATATTCACCATCCGTTGGTGGGTGATCCGCTCTATGGCGGACGGCAGCGCTATCCGCCGGCAAGCTCTGCGGCGTTACTGGCGGCGCTTGACCATTATAGCCATCAGGCGCTGCATGCGGGGTTGCTCGGCATTATCCATCCGCAAACCGGAGAGAGTCTAAGCTGGCGCTGTGATCCGCCGGCAGATTTTCAGACGCTGGTGGCGGTATTGCAGGCTGAGGCTGCGGTGGCGTAAATGTTGCCAGCCGACGGCTTTATTACGCCAGAGTGGCCCGTTGCCGCAAGCGTAAAGGCGGTGATGACCACCCGTTGCGGCGGGGTGAGTCTGCCGCCCTACAACAGCTTTAATTTGGGTGACCATGTTGGCGATCGGGCGCAAGATGTGGCGCAAAACCGTGAGCTTCTGGCGCAGCGCTTAGCGTTAGAAGGTGAGGTACAGTGGCTTTCACAGCAGCATACTGCGCGGGTGGTACGTCTTGGTGCCGGTGAATCGAGCACTGGTGAGGTCGCTGATGGTTGTTATAGCGACGTGGCCGGTGTGGTTTGTGCGGTGATGACGGCGGATTGTCTGCCCGTGCTAATTTGTGATCAGCAGGGGCGGGAGGTTGCCGCGTTGCATGCAGGGTGGCGCGGACTTCACGCCGGTGTGCTTGAAGCCGGTGTGGCAGCGTTTACCGCCCCCCCTGAACAGTTGATCGTCTGGTTAGGAGCGGCGATAGGTCCCGCTGCTTTTGAGGTGGGGGGTGAGGTGCGCGAAGCTTTTATCGTGCGTGATGCCGCTGCGGTTGCCGCTTTTAGCGCTGCGCCGACAGCGGGAAAATGGTTCGCCGATATCTATCTTCTCGCTCGCCAGAGGTTGGAAAAGCTTGGGGTGAGGGCGATATTTGGTGGTGGTGAGTGTACCTACAGCCAGCCGCAGCGCTTCTTCTCCTATCGCCGTGACGGGGTGACCGGTCGCATGGCGTCACTTATCTGGCTGGCACCCGATCATTTGTGAAACTGCAAAACGCCCCGCTCGGTACAGAGGGCGTGCATCGGAATATCCCATTTTGCGACGGGCAGTAGCGGCAGGCGCTGCAGCTCAAAGGCGGTACCCATTAGGCGCGGTCGTCGCCAGTGTTGGCGCTGCTGTAAAAAGGCGAGGCTGCGGTCGTAATAGCCTCCCCCCATGCCGAGTCGGTTGCCAAGTTGATCAAAAGCGACCAGCGGCATGAGGATGAGATCAACTCGCTGTGCCGTGCGCATTGCTCTGACGCTGACCCGAGGTTCGGGAATAGCGAAGCGGTTTGGGGTGAGGCGATCTCCCGGACGGTAGGGGGCAAACCAGAGGCGCCGCTGCCGATGCGGGGCGAGGCAGGGGAGATAACAGTTTTTGCCAATGTCGGTTAGATAGGTGAGTAGTGGGTAGAGGTTAACTTCGCCATCATTACTGAGGTAGAGGGCGATATGCTGGCTCTTAAGCAGCATTGGGAGTTTGCTAAGGTGGCGGCAGATTGCCTGTGACTGCTGTCGATGCAGCCGTTGGTCAAGATTGCGGCGCATTACTCTTATCTCTTTACGAATCCTGCGTCGCTCGGCAGCGATCGTGGCGCTCTCGGTTAAAGAGGAGAAGAGGGTGGGCCTTACCACGGTGCCGCTGCGTCCTTTGTTCTTGAACCCAGTGGTTCAAGTGGGATTGAGATTGGTAACATTAGGCTTTCTGACGAGCAGACATGCACACAGTAACCAATTAACCATCCCGGGGCAGAAAACAGGCTCAAGAAAATACCCGGCAGCTGGCGAACACCGCAGAGAAGACCCACTGCTAATTTACTGTGATTGCTGGTTGAGTGCAAGGTTGATTTTATTTGAAATCTGTTGCAGGCGATTAATGACCTCCTCACTTAGCCCGCTTTGGCGTTCGAGCAGGAGTTCATGGGCAAGATTAAGCCCCGCCATAATGGCGATGCGTTCAAGGTTGTTAATTTTGCTCTGCTGCCGAATTTCACGCATCTTCTCATCCAGCAGTTTTGCCGAGTTAAGCAGAGACTGCCGCTCTTCGGGAGGACAACTGATGTTAAAGTTCTTGTCGAGAATTTGGACTTGTTCCTGATTATTTGTAGTCATGGGATCTGCTCAATAGGTTGCCACTTTCGGGCTCTGTTGGTCTGGGGGAGGGTTAAGCGGGTTCCATCGCCTTAAGCCGCTGAATAATCGCTTCAACACGCTGGCGAGCGCGTTCATTTTTTTCAATGAGACGACCACGTTCATCAATTAAATTAGCCTGATTGTGGCGCAGCGCCTGATTTTCCAGCTGCAGTTGCTGAATCTGTTGCAACAGGCCGTCGATTGCGCCCTCAATTTTGGTAAGATCGTTCAGGTTCATAGCTCTTCTGATACTCCACAGTTTCAGTCTGTCACTATAGAGCGCCCCCCCCATGGGGTCAATTCATCCAGTTAAATTTAAGGTAGATAATATGGAAGAGGGTCGGCGATACGCAGCGTTGGGAGAACTGTTACAGCGTCTTGGTTCCCCGTTGCATACGGAAGAGTTTCATGGCTGCGTTACGGCGATTATCTGTCGTAGCGGCATTCCCAGCCTGGCACAGTGGCAAAGTCTGCTGGGTATTACCATCGAACCCGGTAATCTGCTACATAGTGAAGCGATCCCGCCGCTGCTTTTGGAGATGCGCACGATTGACAGTGATTTGGCTGATCCATTGCTGGTATTTACCCCACTGCTTCCTGCGGATGATCAACCGCTCTGGTTGCGTATGCAGGGGTTAGCGCTCTGGTGTCAGGGGTTCACTCTGGGACTGTGTGGCGATGCCGCTTTCAGGCTGGATAGCCTCACCGCTGCTTCACGCGAAATGGTCAATGATCTTCTGGATATCTCACGTCTTGAGGCAACAACCCTGACAACGGATGAAGATGGTGATGGGGAGCGTGACGAGGAGGACGAGCAGGCGTTACAGGAGATTATCGAATATGTGCGTATTGGGGTGCTGTCACTGCGCGATGATCTTCTCGAACTTGACGGGCAGGCAGCAAAGGCGCTGATCATGCCCACTTCACCGACCCTGCACTAATGGTTACCCCCTAAGGATAGCGAAGGCGATGTTGCGAAAAACAGAGTTTGCCAGACGGCGGCGGCAGTTAATGAGCCGCATGGGAGATTACTCGATTGCGATTTTACCAACCGCGCCGGTGCGCCAGCGTAACCGTGATATTGATCACCCCTATCGTCCCGACAGCGACTTTTACTATCTGACCGGTTTTGCCGAACCCGAGGCGGTTGCGGTGATTATTCCCGGTCGTGAACATGGTGAGTATATTCTTTTTTGTCGTGAGCGTGATGCGGCGCGGGAGACCTGGGATGGCCTGCGGGCGGGGCTTGAGGGGGCGCGAGAGATTTATGGTGCTAATGACAGTTTTCCGATAAGTGATATTGATGAGATCCTTCCCGGACTCCTGGAGAAGCGTAACCGTGTCTATTACGCGATGGGGTGTAATCAGGACTTTGACCAACAGGTGATGAACTGGATAAAGCAGTTGCGGCGGCAGAGCCGATCTGGGGTACATGCGCCCAGCGAGTTCATCGCCCTTGATCAGATGCTGCATGAGATGCGTCTGTTTAAAAGTGCGGCCGAGGTGAAGGTGATGTGTGAGGCGGCAGCGATCTCCAGTGCTGCCCACCTGGCGGCGATGCGTCATTGTCGTGCAGGGCTCTATGAGTATCAGTTGGAGGGAGAGATCACCTATCAGATGCAGCAACGTGGCGGGCGTCATGTCGCCTACCCGTCAATTGTTGGCGGCGGTGGTAATGGTTGTATTCTTCACTACACCGATAATAATAAAAAATTGCGCAACGGTGATTTGGTACTTATCGATGCCGGTGCCGAATATGACTACTACGCTGCGGATATTACCCGTACCTTTCCGGTCTCCGGGCGTTTTACCGCGGAGCAGCGGGCGATTTACGTCCTGGTGTTAAAGGCGCAGCAGGCGGCCATGGCCGAGGTTAAGCCGGGCAACCACTGGAATCAGCCACATGAGGCTGCGGTGCGGGTCCTGACGAAAGGGCTGGTTGAGTTGGGGCTGCTTAAGGGGCGCGTCGCGACGCTTATTCGTAAAGAGGGGTATAAGCAGTTCTACCTGCATCGTACCGGCCACTGGTTGGGTATGGATGTGCATGATGTTGGGGAGTATAAAATCGGCGATGTCTGGCGTCTTTTTGAACCGGGTATGGTGCTGACCATTGAGCCGGGGCTCTATATTCCCGCAGAGAGTAAAAATGTTGACAAGCGCTGGTGGAATATCGGGGTGCGCATTGAGGATAATCTGCTGGTGACTAAAGAGGGGCATCGGGTGCTCACCACCGCGCCGCGTGAAATTGCGGAGATTGAGGCGATTATGAACGGTAAACACCCCAGCGAGAGTGCGTGACTCTAATCGCGAGATGATCTACCATCCCGCTTGGTTTCTTGGGTAATTATATTAAGGAAGGATAGTATGCCGCAGCATCAATTATCGGCGCGTCAGGTGGTCACTACTGCTATTGGCACGGTGGTGACTTTTGCCTGTTTGAGTGTCGCCCCGCTCGACGCAGCATCATATAAGTGCTGGACTAATAATCAGGGTGTTAGAGAGTGTGGCGATACGATACCGCCTGAATATATTCAGAAGGAGAGCAAGACATTTAACGAGCGGGGTCTGGTGGTTGAGGAGGTTGACCGCGCTAAGAGCCGTGAGCAGTTACTTGAGGAGAGGCGTATTCAGCATGAACTCGATCTGCAAAATGAGAAGGATCAGGTGCTCTTATCGACCTATCTGCGCGCCGAAGATATTCTTGCCGTGCGCGATCGGCAGGTAGCTATTATCGATAACACCATTAACAATGCCAAAGAGGTAATCTCCCAGTTTCAACGTAAACTTGACTCTGAAATGGAGAGTGTGCAGAAACATCAAGCAGCTAATCAGGCCATTCCTGCGGATCTGCAAAGCGCTATCGATACCCTGCAGCAGCGGATTAAATCCCGTGAAGAGATGATTGAGCGTAACCAGCAGGAGCGGCAGTCGATTATTGAGACCTATGATCGGGACTATCAGCGCTACCTCGAGATGACGGGTAGTAAACGTTAAATATAACCGAAGAAAAAGGAGAACGGGTTGTGGTTGAGATTAAGGAGATGGGCAGCGGTGTGGTGCTCTACGCTGTTGAGGGAGCTACTTTAGCGGGAGCTGATTTGCGTGATCTGAATTTAACCAAAGCTGACTTGCGTCAACAGGATCTGAGTCGCTGTAATTTAAGTAGTGCTATTTTGGATGATGCTGATTTGAGTGGCGCAAAGCTGCATGGTGCCAATTTGCAGCGCGCCTCGATGCAGCGCTGCAAACTCGATGGTGCCAACCTCTCCAAGGCGTTATTGGGACATCAAAATAGTGCTGCCGCTGCTAATTTGAGTCAGGCGAGTCTAATTGGTGCACAGATGATTGGTACTGACTTACAAAATGTAAACCTTGCTGGGGCTGATTTAAGCGATGCCGATTTAAGTCAAGCAGAGATGTCGCGGGCACTTCTGGGTGCAGCCACTCTCAAACGCACCACGCTTTGTGATGCCAAAATGGTTGAGGTCGATCTGCAGGGTGCTGATTTAAGTGATGCCGATCTCTGCGGGGTACGACTGAATTTCGCCAATTTGAATGGTGCCAATTTGAGTCATGCGCTGTTTAGCGGTGAGGAGACACAGCAACCAGCAATTCTCACCCGTGCCAAGTTACAACAGTGTAATCTAAGCGGCGCTAATCTCTCGCGAACGACCCTGCAAACAGCAGATCTGTCGCGCGCCAATCTACGTCAGGCCAATCTCTCCTACGCACGCATGAGTGGTGCCAACTTACGCAGTGCCAATGTTGAAAGTGCCAACTTTGCCGGTGTTGGCTTGGATACTGCCACCCTCGATTTTGCCAACTTCTCCTTGGCGCTTAATGCCAATATTCCAAGCAGTAAGCAGGCTAACCTACGTTAGTGTCACTGTTTACTATTTAACCACTCCCTTTTAGCTCCCCTGTTAACTTTAATTTTTGAGGTTGTTAATGAACGTTGTTCACCGTTTTTCCCTCGTTGTTGCGTTTGCTGCCACACTTTTTACCGCAACTGCGTTGTCGGCAGCAGGGTTAAGCTGTGATGATCTGGATGAGACTGTCTCAGCTATCGATTCGGTGGCCTACTACCTGGATAGTTTGAGTGCTGCGCAGGTTGCTGGCCACCGTGATCTGGCGAGCTCAATGGAAAAAATGACAAAATCTTTGCAGGCGGCAGCGCAGGTAGAGGGGCAAAAGGGGTTATCGAGCGCTGTTAAAGATCTTCATGCCAACTGGAGATCACAGAAAAGTTGGAGTAGTGCGGCGTGGTCTGAATTTAAAAAGAGTTTTGATAATGTGATTAATATTTTTGAGCGCATTGAACGTAACGAGTGTTAGGATAACCATTTGCTAGGGCTGCTTCTATGTCGATTCGTACTTTTCTGTTTTGTGACATCTGTAACCATGATGGCGTGCGTATTCCCGATTATCGTCGCAGTGATAAGCGTAATACCCGCTCGGGGCGACGTATTACCGATGGTCGGCGCTGGCTTGAAGTGGCAACGCCGGAGGCTGCCTTAAGTTCTGGTTGGGTGATTGATGCATCGGGGCGACATATCTGTCCTGATTGCCGGGAAATAATGCAACGCCATCAACAGGAGGATTTATGAGTGAGCACAGGGGCAATTCACCATCGGAGGGTGGCGTGGGTGAGCAGTTTGCAACGGCTTATCATCAGCTGTTACTAAAGCTACATAACCTCTACCGCAGCGATAGCCAGCCAGATCTGACACTCTATCAGCAGATTGACTCCCTGCCGGAACAGCTTTCCGAGTTGCAGGAGTTAAGTCGAGAGGAGCAGCAGCGTATCGGCGACTATCTAAAACGTGATCTGGATGATGCGGCGCGTTTTTTAATTCAGGGCGGGAGTGAGTTACGCGACTGGCTACGTTTTGATCTGGCGCTAATTGAAACAACGCTTGCCGAGGCCTTTGTCCAGTCAGTTGACCGTACCCGTGTCGAACTCCAGCAGTTTACCGATACCCTGCGCCAAGAGGCCGACTCCGACAATCCGGTGGCGGTTCTCTGGCACAGTGGTGAGATTGGCGGTATCGGTACGCTGGTCTGCTTGGAGTGTGGCGAAACCATCACCTTTACCCAGCCATTACGCATTCCAAACTGCCCAAAATGTCAGGCGACCGAGTTTACCAGGCAGTCGTTTGGTTGATTGCATAATGCTGTTAATGCCCGTTTGCGTTAATCCTTGCTTACTGGCAACCCCTCTTTAATCCAGTGGGTGATCCCTTTCTCAACGTTCAGAACATTTTTATAGCCAAGTCGCTCGCTTAAAGCCTGGGCGAGAACGCTGGTGCGGTTGCCGGTTCTGCAGATGATCATAAAGGGTTCATCTTTGCTAACCAGCTTGGCAAGTTCATCGGCAAAGGTGGGTATCAGCTGACCGCGGGCATTAAAAGCAGTCAGGCGAATACTCTCTTTGATAACGCCGGTCTGTTTCCACTCTTCAGGAAGGCGAATATCAATTATCTTAATCCCCTTGCTAAGATAATCCTCTGTCTCCGGGTTATTAATTGAATGAAATGCTGGCGGGGTGACCCCCAGTAGTTCAATCTCAAAGCGCAGCGTTGCGTCAGCCGGGATCACCCCCGCCGCACCACGTTTACCATAGCCAAGCTCGGGTGGAATAATCAGTTCGCGCTTGCCACCAACCCGCATACCGACAACTCCCTGCTCCCAACCACTAATCACCTGCCCCGCGCCAATCGTGAATTCAAAGGGCTGGCTACGATCAAGACTGGAGTCGAACTTGGTGCCGTTCTCCAACCAGCCGCTGTAGTGAACGCTCACTTTGCTAAAGCGCACGGCTGTGTCGCCATCGCCAACCTTAATATCGCGTTGTTGCAGGGCGGCAGCCGCATAACAGAGGCCGGTGAGCGAAAGTAGCATCAGGGTGGTTAATAGCGGGCGAAACAGGGTGTGCATAGGGTAGCTCCGATGAAAAAGTGCACATTATATGCTTTTAGGCAAAGAAGGGGAGAATCACCGCCGCCAATAGGGCAACAACGGCTGCGATCTTCAGATACTGCTGTTGTCTCTGGGCGGCGGCAAGCAGCGCCTCCTCCGTTTCGCAACTAATGATAAAACGATGCGCTTTATTGGCGGATCTCTCCAGCACCAGCGTGCCATCACGGTCATTGACCTCACCCATGACATAGAGCGTCTGCTGTAGCGGGATGGCGGTTTCGTGAAAGTGGTAGCCAAGGGTGCGCTGCTCCCCCTGTTTGAGCTGTTCGGGGATGGTTAACTGATAGTCACCGATGTTCAGCACCGCACCGGCGCGAGCAGGTTCAAAACGGTCAAAGGTGGTGAGCGGGCGTAACTCTGCCCCCTGTGGGTCGATGGTTAGGCGGCCGCTCGCATCCTCAATTTCGAGGGGGGCGAAGCGGCTCTCATCACTAATGGTGTCACTGCCACTGCGGGTATGGTGGGTGCGATTACCCTCCTTGTCACGGCTGTAGTAGCTCTCTTCGTAGCGTCGGCTTACCTTCATTTGATAATAGACGCACGCCACCTGACCAAGCGGGCTAAGCAGTGGCGCAGGGGAGATGGCGCTGCCATTTACCTCGGTGAAGTAGTGCATCGATCCGGCGCCGACGCTCTCCTGCATCGATTGTTGCAGCTCTTGCAAAAAGGCGATTGAGACGGCCTCCGTCTCTAATATGAGATGAATTTTTTTGCCAACTTGATGGGCAAACCAGAAGAGTAGCGCGGTAGCCACCGCAGCTAACAGGGCGAGGATAAGGTAGATGTTCATAAGTTTTGTTGATAGGTGGTGATAAAGTCAGGAATTGCCGTGGCTGGCAGCGGCTTGGAAAAGAGGTAGCCCTGCAGATAGTCGCAGTGGTGGCGGGTGAGAAAGTCGCGTTGTACCGTATTTTCAACCCCCTCGGCGATCACTTTTAGACCCAGGGTATGGGCGAGGGCAACCGTGGCAATACTAATTTCGGCGTTACCGGCATCGTGCTCAATATCCATCACAAAACTGCGGTCAAGCTTTAAGATATTGATTGGCAGCCTTTTAAGGTAGGCAAGGGAGGAGTAGCCGGTACCAAAATCATCAATGGCGAGGGTGACGCCGAGACGTCGTAACCCGACTAACTGGGTCACCGCTAGTTGCGGGTCGTTCATTGCCGCAGTTTCGGTGATTTCAAGTTCAAGCTCATACCCCTCAAGCTGATTACGTTGTAGGTTATTGCTGACAATTTCAATTAGATCTGGCATTTGCAGCTGCTTTGCAGAAAGGTTGACGGCCATACGCAGGGGCTGTTGCAGGGTATGGTGCCAAAGGGCGAGTTGTCGGCACGCCTGCTCAAGCACCCAGGTACCAATGTCGTTAATGAGGCCACACTCTTCCGCGATGGGGATAAATTTGTCGGGAGCTATCCATTGACCATTGGGGTGTTGCCAGCGTAGCAGCGCTTCGACCCCCATAATTATACCGTTGCTGGCGTTTATCTGGGGTTGGTAGTGGAGTGAAAACTGCTGTTGTTGCAGCGCATCGCGCAGGTCACTCTCAATTTGCAGTCGCTCCTGCGCGGCGGCCAGCATCGCGGGATTAAACAGTTGATAGTTTCCCCGCCCCTGACTTTTGGCATGGAACATGGCCACGCTGGCATTGCGCAATAACGTATCGACATCGTGACTATCCTTTGCATAGTAGCAAAGACCGATGCTGGCGCTCATGATGAGATCTTGCCCTTTGAGGGTGACGGGGGCGGCAAGCAGCGCGAGAACGCTCTCGGCGATAAGTACCGCCTGATCCGCACGCTTTAGTGAAGTGAGGACAATGACAAACTCATCCCCGGCAATCCGGGCAATAATGTCGTGCTCTTTAACGACGGTTTTCAGGCGGCTGGCGACAGTAACCAATATCATGTCGGCGTTGTGGTGGCCGAAGGAGTCATTCATATTTTTAAAGCGATCAAGATTAATTAGCAGCAGGGCAAGCGGCTGTTCACAGTTTTCGCTCTGGTGAATCGCAAGGTCAAGCTGCTCCTCAAGGCTAAAACGGTTGAAGAGACCGGTGAGAACATCGTAATGGGCGAGCTGCTCGATATGGGCGTCACTCGCTTTACTGGCTGAAATATCACTGAGGTTGGCAATATAGAACTCCACCTCATTGAGTTCGTTACGAATAGCAGAGATAGCCGCCCAGTTTGGGTAGATTTCACCGCTCTTTTTCCGATCCCACACTTCACCTTGCCAGTAGCTCTCCTGATCGAGTGCCTGCCACATTTTTTGATAGAACTCCTTGCTGGTCTGACCGCTGCCCAGCATGGCGGGATTTTTGCCTTTTACCTCCTCAAGGGAGAAGCCCGTTTGACGCGTAAAGGCGGCATTGGTGTTAATAATACGGTTATCGCGGTCGGTGATAATAATCGCATCACCACTCTTGGCAAAGGCGTTGGCGTAAATGCGCAGCGCATCAGCATTCGCTTCGGCCTGCTCTTTCGCCTTTGCCAGAGCCAGCTGCGCCTGGTGAATACTGTTTGCCATTTTTCGCATCGTGATGGCGAGTCGCCCAACCTCATCACCGGACTCCTCCGCTAAGGGAAGTTCAAACTGGCCACGGGAGATCTCCTGTGACCACTGCATCAGTGTGGCAAGGCGGCGAATTGTGCGACGAATGATGACAAAGGTAATTATCACCACCAACAGCAATCCCCCCATACTGAAGAGAAGGGTAATCGTTAAACTGTTACCCGCCGCGCCAATGAGCGATTCGCGCAGATTTGCCGCCTGTTCAAAGTTCAGCCGTTTCAGGTGCTGGAGGTTGCTGTTAATGGGGCTCATCTGCTCCTCTTCAGCCTTGGCAAGCAGCTGAAATGCCCTCTCCTTTTCAAAATCCTGACTAAGAATAAGTGCCACCTCCATCTGCTTAGTATAGGCGTCGAGGGCTTGTCGTAGCGTTTCACGCCGACTGGGGTTGCTGCTGTTTGTCATGCCCCTTTCGTTGCCAAAGTACACATTGTTATATTGAATGGCCTGTAACTCTTTACGAAGCTGCTGGCGAAGTCTCTCCATTGTCGCAGCACTTTCACTGGTGAGATGCTTTAGGCCGAGGGTACGATAGTTTAAAAAACTGTTTTCGATAGACTCAAGTTGACGCAATCTGAGACTGCCACTGCGATAGCTCTCCCCCAGATGGTTCACATCTTGGTAAAGCATGAGCGCAAAGAAGATCGAGATGACCCCTCCGAGGGTGCCAATGGTAATCATCGGCAGGAGAAACTGCGTAAATAACGATCTGTGGTTAATCTGAAGAATCATCAGGATCGCAGGCACTCAGGGTTGGCCCGAGATATAGCCATGTTCAGTAAAGAGGGCAGTGATCGGATCGCTGGCTAAGAAAGAGATTAGCTTGGCGACAGTGTCGCGCTTTGTGCTGTTAGCTAAGGGTGCCATATAGTAGCGAACCGCATCGTGCCAGTCGGGATTGACACGAAAGAGCAGCCGATGCCCCGGGGTAAGGTTGCTACCAAAGAGAATGCCAACGCTCCCCTCGCCTGCAGTGTTGAGATCTTCCGCAAGAATGGCGATATTTTTTCTGCTGCTAATTTTGTGAATAACCTGTGGCCAGAGATCTGTCCGCTGTAGTGCCTGTTTCGCGTAACGTCCAAACGGAGCAAGGGAGGGGTCGCCGATAAGAATTTCCTGCACCGCAGGAGAGGCCAGATCTTCCCAGCGGTCGATGGCTAGTGCGCTGCTGCGGGCGGTGGCGACGACCAGATGGTTACGCCAAGGTGTGGTGACCTCCTCCGGGTTAACCAGTTTTTCTTTAATCATATAGTCCATCCACTCCTGGTTTGCCGAGATAAAGAGGTCGGCATCAATCACCTTGCCCTGTAACCCTTTGGCAAGCAGGCCTGAAGCCTTGCAGGTTAACTCCAGTTGAATCGGCTGGGCGGCGCTAAAGCGCTGGTTGACTTGGGAAAAAATATCGCAAGTAGAGTTGGCAATCGCCAGTTTAAGCGTCTCGGCCGCTGCAGTCGCAGAGGGGATGAGTGTCAGAGAAAGCAACAGATAACGCAGGTAGAGCGAATGACGGTTGCCCATGGTGATATCCGAATGAGAAGAGTGAACAGGGTCGGTTGTTATTATAGAGTTAACCCGCTGCGCGTGATTATGCCAGAGCGGTTCAACAAGAGGCAAGCTGGTTTTGGAGAGACTGAAGTGTGCCCGCAGTATGGGAGTGAGCCTATAATAGCGGCGTGACGAATATACCCAAACTACTTGGAAATGCAGGTAGGCGGCAAAGGCGCGAATCCCCATGAGCATAGATTAACTATGTGATTGGGGTGAGCGACTGCAGACAACGACCCTGCAATTTCAAGTAGAAAGGGTTGCGTGTTTTTCTCATATTAAGGTGACTGGTGTGGTGATGATGAGTGATTACAGTGCCGATATCGCGATTATCGGGGCGGGTATTAGTGGCTTGTGGCTGTTGCAGCGACTGCAGCGGCTGGGTTACCGTGTGGTGCTGCTGGAGCGTAGCGCCATTGGTGCGGGGCAGACTGGGTTTGCTCAGGGGATTATTCACGGCGGGACAAAATTTGCCCTGACCGGTGAGCTGGGTGAGGCAGCGACCCGCATTGCGGCGATGCCGGCACGCTGGCAGGCGGCGCTGCAGGGGGAAGGGCAGGGAGATGGGGAGGTCGATTTGCGTGGGGTGAAGCTGCTGAGTCAGGATCAACTGCTCTGGTCAACAACGACCCTCACTTCACGCATGGCGGGCTTTTTCGCCAGTCGTCTGATGCGCAGTCGTACCACCGCGCTCAAGCCCGAAGCTTATCCGCCTCTTTTTCGCCATCACGATTTTCGTGGTGAGCTCTATCGCCTTAATGAGATGGTGCTGGATATCGCTTCACTGCTGGCGGTGCTGACAGCACCTTACGAAGATCAGATTTTACGGTTGGACGCTGCGGCGTTAATGACACCATTGGCAGCGGCGGCGGGGTGGCAGATAGCGCAGGGCGATCTCCCACCGCTACAGGTTCGCCAGCTCATTCTGACGGCGGGGGAGGGGAATGCAGATCTATTACACCAGTTAGGGCAGCGTCAGCCGCAGATGCAGCGGCGGCCGTTGAAAATGGTGGTAGCGCAGCCACGCCCTGATGCCGCCCTAGCGTTACCCACCATTTATGCCCACTGCCTTGGGGTTGCGACGACACCGCGCTTAACCATCTCCACGCATCAGGATGCGAAAGGGCGGCCGCTCTGGTATCTGGGCGGGCAGCTGGCGGAGGAGGGGGTTGGTCGTAGTGATGCCGATCAGTGCCGACAGGCGGCGCAGGAGTTAGCGACACTGCTACCGTGGTTGGCGTCGCACCAGTTACGTTTTGCCGCGTTGTCGGTGAATCGTGCCGAGGTAGCGATGCCCGGAGGCGGGCGTCCGGATGACAGTTATCTTCATGAAGATCATGCCGCAGCGTTAATGACGCTCTGGCCGACAAAATTGGCGCTACTACCGGTACTGGGCGATCGGGTGGTCGCCGCCCTAGCAGATCTGGCCAAAGCCGAAAATATAAATAATGCAGCGATATTGGCACGCTGGCCGAAGGCTGTAGTTTCGCCGTTGCCGTGGCAGCGACCTTTAATTTGGTACGAAGGAGTCATATGAAACAGCAGCGAGTTGGCCAGAGTGATCTGCGCATGAGTCCGCTTGGGTTAGGTACAGTTAAAATCGGTCGGAATCAGCAGGTTAAGTATCCCACGGCTTTTGACCTTCCTGATGATGCGGCGGTGACGGCGCTATTGCACCTTGCCTGGGAGCTGGGGATTAACACCCTGGATACCGCTCCCGCTTATGGTGAGAGTGAACGCCGTTTGGGAGAGCTGCTGCCGCAGCGTCATGACTGGGTGATTATTGGCAAGGTAGGAGAGCAGTTTATTAACGGGCAATCCTTTTTTGATTTTAGCGCGGTGGCAACGCGGCAATCGGTTGAGGAGAGTCTGCGTCGTCTGCGTCGTGATATGCTTGATGTGGTACTGGTGCACTCCGATGGTAACGACATGGCGATTATTCGCGAGCAGGCGGTTTGCGATACGCTGCTCGAGTTAAAAGCCGAGGGTAAGGTAAAGGCGGTTGGAATGTCGACAAAGAGCGTTGCCGGCGGCCTCTGGTGCGTTGAGAATATGGATCTGGTGATGGCCAGTTACCATCCCGATTATCAGGATGAGCTGCCGGTACTCGATGCCGCAGCCAGATTGGGAAAAGGGGTGCTCATTAAAAAGGGGTTGGCGAGTGGTCATGCCGATCGGGCGGCAGGTGGTGGCGGCATTGAGGCGGCACTGCGCCTGATATTTGCCCATCCGGCGGTCGCATCGCTGGTGGTTGGTACGATTAATCCAGACCATTTACGGCAAAATGTCGCATTGACCGAGGCGATATTGGCTGCGCAGGGCGCTGTAGAGACGCGCCGCAAGTGAGCGCTGACGCGGCAGCTGTTTTGGTGGTCGCCCCGGCCTGGGTGGGGGATATGGTGATGGCGCAGAGCCTCTTTATCACCCTTAAAGAGCAGCAGCCCGATCGCGCTATTGATGTGGTTGCGCCGCCGTGGTCACTGCCGCTTCTGGCGCGAATGCCGCAGGTGCGCCGAGGCATTGTGCTAAATACGGCCCATGGTGAACTCGCCCTTGGTGAGCGGTGGCGTCTTGGGCGATCGCTGCGCCAGCGCTATCAGCAGGCAGTTGTCATGCCGCGTTCATTGAAAGCGGCGCTTCTCCCCTTTTTTGCCGGTATCGCACAGCGTCGGGGTTATCTCGGCGAGAAGCGTTATCTGCTGTTAAACGATATTATCCCCCTTGATAAAAAACGGCTGAAACAGACGGTACAGCGTTATGTTGCTCTTGCTACGCCCAAAGGTCAGCAGGTGATGGCCGCGCCAGCGACACCCTATCCAGCACTGACGGTGAATGCGGCGAATCAGCAGCGACTGTGGCAAACTCTGCAGCTGAACGCCAACGTGGCACCACAAAAAACTATCGCCCTGCTTGCAGGAGCTGAGTACGGTCCGAGCAAGCAGTGGTCGGCTGCGCAGTATGGTGAAGTCGCAGGAAGGCTGATTGCCCAAGGTTATGCCGTTTGGTTAATCGGATCGAATAAAGATCGGTCAGTGGCGGATCAGATTAACCGCTGTGTCGCGGGGCAGGCGGTCAATTTATGTGGTCAGACCTCCCTTGAGGATGCGGTCGATCTGTTGGCGGGGGTGGATGCTGTGGTGAGTAATGATTCCGGACTGATGCATATCGCCGCTGCTGTGGGAACCCCGCTGGTCGCTATCTATGGCTCCACCACACCCCGCTACACACCGCCACTCACCAACCACGCTGAAGTGCTCCACCTCGGACTCCCCTGCGGTCCCTGCTTTAAACGTCAATGTCCCATTTATGAGACCCCCGCCTGCCTCGATAATATTAGCGTCGATCGGGTCGAGGCGGCATTACTGCGATTGCTGTCCAAGCAATGCCATTAAGATAAGGGGGTTCATGCGCCACGCCAGACCGGTAAGAGAACGGCCTTGGCGGCGATAACGGTGAGCCAGAGGTGATCCCCAGGCTTGGCCACGGTGAGCGGTGCTTACCCATGCTGTTGTTGGTTTTGCCGTCTCTTCATGGGGTGATTACACAGGAAGCGGTACATTATCCTTCGTATCGACATTAGTATCGCTGAACGCCTTGGCGATACCGCGAAACTCCTCGGCAATACAGACAAAAGTCGCAATAATACGGGGGTCAAAATAGCTACCCGAGCCGGCGATAATGATCTCGACAGACTTTTCATGGGTGAATGCGGGTTTATAGACGCGCTGTGAAATCAGGGCGTCATAGACATCCGCTACCGCCATGAGACGACCTGCCAGAGGAATCGCATCGCCGGCAAGCCCTCGCGGATAGCCGCTACCATCCCACTTCTCATGATGGGTATAAGCAATATCGCGGGCATAACGCAGAAACGAACTTTGATTGTCTCCAAGCAGCTGTTCAGCCTTGGCAATGGCCGCGCGGCCATACCCCGGATGGCGTTTCATAATCTCAAACTCCTCGACATTTAGACGATCCGGCTTTAGCAAGATCCGATCAGGAATACCCACTTTGCCGATATCGTGCAGGGGCGCAGATTTATAGAGTAGATCGATGACGCTGTCATCGAGGTGTTCGGCAAAGGCTGGATCGGTTCGCAGGGCAATCGCTAGGGTTCTGATGTAATTCTGGGTACGGCGGATATGATTGCCCGTCTCGTTGTCACGGGTCTCAGCCATAGAGGTCATGGCGATAATTGTTGCGTCTTGGGTGATTTCCAACTCCGCCGTACGCTCACGCACCAAACGTTCGAGATGCAGGTTCTGGTCGGCAAGTTCGGCACGTGCATGCGCCAACGCTAGCTGGGTTCGCACTCGGGCGCGAACAATAGGTGGCGAAATTGGCTTGGTAATGTAATCGACGGCACCCAGTTCAAATCCCAGGGTTTCATCATGTTCATCATTCATGGCCGTAATGAAAATGATGGGAATAACTGCAGTATCGGGATTGGCAAGCAGACGGCGACAGACGGCATAACCATCCATCTCTGGCATCATGATATCGAGCAGAATGAGATCAGGGCGAGGTTGATCAAGGGCGCGTTTTAATGCCTGCTCGCCGTTGCGTGCAGCAACCAGACGATACTCCGCCTTTAATACATCCCTCAACAGACTGATATTAAAGGGTTCATCATCAACGATGAGAATGGTTGCGTTGTCCATTTTTATCCTTTTATGATTATAGCTGGGAAGCAGAGGAAGCATTGGCAATGAGAACACCCAAGCTCTCTCCGACTACAAGGGCATGTTCAAAGTCAAAGTTATTAAGTTCACGATGTAAATCTCCAGCCTTTGCGGCAAATGGCGTATGTTCAAGCACACGAACAAGGCTGTCCACCTGTTCCATTACGCGAAGATCAGCGGCAGTGATTAAGGGCAGTATTGCTTGAAGTATTCTGGAGGCAGCCTTAAGGGTATCCTGATTTTCACCCTGCACCGCTGCTGCGGTGCCCGCAACAACAGGGGATGCGAACAGTGGCACCAAACCAGCAAGGAGACTATCGATTTCACGATAGAGCTGTGCTAACGCTTCTGTCGTTACCGTGTTCCCCTGACGCAAGGCGGTGTCAATGGTGCCTGCAATCTCGGACAACGAGTAGGCACCCACCGCACCGGCCACCCCTTTAATCATATGCGTCAGATGTTTAGCTGCCTTATCATCGGTGGCGAAAGCCTGACGCAACTGCTCGGGCAAGCTTTGATAATCGTGATAAAAACGCTCCAGCAAACGAAGGAGAATCGCCTCATCATTGCCCATATTGATTAATGCCCGCGACAGATCAATGCCAGGCAACTCGGCGGGTAATCGAGCCGGTGCCACGACAGGATCATTGGCCATCGTAACCTGCTTACGATCCGGTAAAAGGCATTGTACTTCGCGGTGAGCGGGCTGAATCCACTTCGTCAGGATTGCCAGGAGCTGTTCGGGATCAATGGGTTTACTAAGGTAGTCATCCATTCCGGCTTGCAGGCAAAGCTCACGGTCCCCCTGCATGGCATGTGCGGTCAGAGCGATAATCGGCACGCTGTCGTATCGCCTTGCGGCACGAATATGACCTGCCGCCTCATAACCATCCATCACCGGCATCTGGACATCCATTAAAATCAGATCAAAACGGTGCTTCTCTAGCACATCCAGCGCTTCCTGCCCATTTGTCGCAAAGTTCACGATAACCCCGTAGCGTTGCAGCATCTCACCGGCAACCTGTCGATTGATCTCATTATCTTCGACCAGCAGGAGATGGGCACCAAGAATACCTTCAATGGCAGGAAGATCACGTTTAACCGGCAGCGGGGTTCGTGAATGAACAGCACGCGGACGTCCCATAGCATTTAGCAGACCATCAAGCAGGCAGGAGGGCGAGACTGGCTTCTGCAACACAACCAGATGTCGTGTTTCTGCTTCATTAAAAATAGCATCCTGACCAAAGGCTGTCACCAGAAGCACAACAGGTTTGTGAATAATGCTGGAGTCACTTTGGATACGGGTATGCGTGGTCAAACCATCGATTCCCTCCATTTTCCAGTCGAGCAGGACAAAATCGAAGGGAGAGGTTGCCTCTGTCGCCCGCAAGGCGGCAAGGCAGGCTTCACCAGAGACTGCCTCCTGCGTTGTCATGCCAAAGCTATTTGCCATTTCACGCAAAACTTCGCGGGCAGTGGCATTGTCGTCAACAATCAATACCCTACGCCCTCTGATCTGGCCGCTCTCCCGTGCAGTCTCCCCCTCACCTTCATCGGCGACCTCAAAAGAGAGCGTGAAATAGAATTGGCTGCCCTCCCCAGGCTGACTTTTTACACCAATGTCTCCCCCCATTAACTCGACAATACGCTTGCAAATTGCCAGTCCGAGGCCGGTACCACCGTACTTACGAGTGGTTGAGGTGTCTGCCTGGGAGAATGAACGAAAGAGACGGCCAATCTGCTCGTCACTTAGACCAATGCCGCTATCCCTTACTGAAAAACGCAGTTGCACATGGTGACCAATCCGCTGCAACAGATCGATGGCAATCACCACTTCACCCTGTTCGGTAAATTTCACAGCGTTACTGGCAAGGTTGGTCAATACCTGACCGAGACGCATCCCATCGCCAAGCAATCGTGTAGGCAAATTCGCCGGCTCAGAGATCAGCAGCTCCAGTCCCTTGCTGGCAGCGGGCAAGGAGACCACCCCCATCACCTGATTGAGAATTTCGACTAGGCTAAACGGATGACGTTCAATACTCATCCGCCCCGCTTCAATTTTTGAATAGTCAAGAATATCATTAATAATCCCGAGCAGATTTCGTGCTGAAACATGAATTTTGCTCAGGTAGCCATGCTGCCGCTCATCAAGTTCGGTCTCCAGCGCCAGGTGACTCAGGCCGATCACCGCATTCATCGGGGTACGGATCTCATGGCTCATATTAGCAAGAAAATCGCTCTTGGCGCGGTTAGCCGCCTCAGCGATATCACGCGCTTCACGAACCGCCTGTTCAGCCTCCTTGCGTTCAGTAATATCGACTAGGGTGCCGTTCCACAGTGCATCTGTATCGGTACTGGAGGGTGGGACTGATTCAACAAAAAACCAGCGAGTTTGCCCTCTCACTTCAATACGTCCCTCCCACTGAAAAAAGTGCCATTGATTTGCTGACTCAATAATGCACTGAATCAGACTACCAATATCATCTGGATGCACCTTAGTAAAAGCCGTGGTAGGGTCGGCAAGCACACGCTCCCGTTGCAGATCAAGCAATTGGCAAAAACGATCGCTAACATAGTCAAATTCCACTGTACCGTCACGATATTTATGATCAGTGAAGATGCCAATGGGGATCTGCGCCGTTAGTCTGTCGTAACGGGTATGGCTCAGTTGCAGTGCTTGCGCTACGGCCTTACGCTCGCTGATATCCTGAAAAACTGCAACCTGACCAATGTAACGACCCGCCTCGTACTGTGGCACAGCGATGATCGAGATCGGAATGGCGGTGCCATCCCTGTGCATAAAAACTTCCTGTTCGGAGCGGAAAGTTTGACCTGTCTTGACCGCATGTCCAATGGGACAGGCATGTGAGGGTAACGGTTCACCTGCCGCTGTCCGGTAATGCACCACATTATGAAAAATGCGTGAGGTGACCTCCGCAAGTCGCCATCCCAGCAAACGCTCTGCCTCAGGGTTAAGGAAAATAGCGTGTCCTTCTTCATTGAGCACATAGACACCTTCACCCATTGAGTCAGTCAGATTCTGCAGAAAACGCCGACTCTCCTGTATGTTGGCCTCCAGCGCCTTCTGCTGGCTGATATCGGTGCGAATGGCGATATAACTCTCAATATCCCCCGACTCATCGAGAATAGGCACAATGGTCGCCGCCACCCAGTAGTTGTCACCTTCTTTTCGACGGTTGCACACTTCACCATGCCAGACCTGACCAGCGGCAATGGTTTCCCACATTGACCTAAAAAACCCGGACGGATGAAGCCCAGAATTAACAATACGATGCTGCTGTCCCAGCAAATCGTCGAGGGGAAAACCGCTTATTTCACAGAACTTGTCATTGGCATAGATAATGGTGCCAAAGGGGTCAGTTATACTGACGATAGCATGCTGGTCAAGGGCAAACTTCTGTTGTTCAAGTGCTCGCTGCGCCTTTCGCCGATCCGCCGCAAGCTCCGCCATTAAGGCAGATAATTTGTCGAGACTGCTCTCCTCATTAATATCGATCGCCTCCTTGCCCACACTGCGCAATAGGGTATTGGCGGTGTTATGCAGTGAAGCGATGATTCGGCTCTGATTTTCAGCATTCGTCCGCAGGGTAGTATTTGCCTGGGTCAATTCAGCACTGCTAAGCTCCAGACTACGACTACGCAGTTCCAAATCGCGATCCTGCTGTTCATAACTGGTATTAATACGCTGGAGCAGTTCAGAAAAACCGACACAGAGACGGCGCAAGTGATCAGGCAGATCCTGACGGGTTGCTAGTGCGAGAATCTCATCCTGAAACTGCTCGCGCTCAGTTTCACTCTGAAGACCTAAGGTACGTTTAAGCTGGCGCTCCAGCAAACGGTGCATTTACGCGATCCCCTTGCAGGCATTCGCGTGACGCATGCCTATTTGTCCGCCTGACGCTCACCGAGGTAGGTGACCGTCATTGTCTGATTATGAAGTTTACAAACCGTTGTTGTCGAAAAGGGGCTGATTTCACCGTAAGAGTAGAAGCCGGTCAGTTGACTCTGCCTGCCGAGGATGGCTGCCACCGCCTCAACCTCCTCATCGACCTCATCGCCCATGACCAGACGCCGCCCGACACAACTTACCAGAATCGCGACACCAGCGGGCGGTGCAGCTGGTAGATGGGTAAGCGTCTGTCGAGCTGCCGCCGTCGCGCCATCAATCAGGTTGTCGGTGGAGGCGTGCATCAGGCGCAGGAAGCCCTCCGGATCAATGTCACCCGCCAGCACCAGACTGCCATCATTCTCATTAATGCCAAGAATCGTACGAATCAGTCCTAAGGTATCAAGATCCTGGTTGAGCATCTCAAAGGGGAAAAGCAGACCGGAGGATGGCAGATCCCGAGCATGATCACCGAGATACTGTTTGTAAATATTGAGCGCAGGTTCGCCATCAAGTTCGTAGAGAATATTGGCGTTGCAGCGGGTAATCTTGCGTACCGGCCCGAAGGCCTGCCAACCGCCAAACGACCCATATCCCAAGAGTAAATCATGACCATAGAGCCCCAACGCCACCAGCGCATCGGGGAAAATGCCCGTTGGGGTTAGGGTCAACGTACGATTAAAGGCACCATCATCGCCTGCTAGACCGCCGGTAATCGGGATATCGTTACCGACGACGGACTGGATCCCCTCAATCATCTCGCTGCCATTAACACCGACACCCTTACCAAATAACAACACCCCCCGCAAATCGGGGGCGACCAGTGCCTTGCCAACTTCGGCACCGGCAGTGTGGCAGGTATCCATGCCTGTTACCGTGGCAGACGCAACCTGCAAGCGAATATCGCTTTCAAAGTGGATAGCAGTCACGACGCAGCACTTCTCATGCACCCCCTTGCGACTAATCTCTCCCGCAGTGGAACAACCAACCAGTTTCGCCTCTGGACAGGCGGCCCGCAACTGTGAAAAAAAATCAGGTTTATCCAGAAGTTCGACGCTGCCAAAGACCAGAACCAGCTGTGGAGAGATAGCGGCGAGTTCAGTTAGCGAAGTCGTATCGGTTGGCTGACCAGAGAGAAGGATCTGTAATGTTTTCATGAGTCGTTTCTAATCATCAAAGGGAGTAAAAAATAGGATGGCTAATGGCTAAGTATCAATCACGCCAATGCTGGCGTCAACTAGCCGACTTAAGCGATTTTTTCAGTAGTGACGGTGTAGGCGTCTGGATGAAGGAAGAGATCAAGCAGAAACTCCCATGAGGGAACGACCAGTAGGTTGATAATGCCACGTAACCGTTCCCCTAAATAACGCTTGGAGACCGCCTTCTTGCGACAGGCCTGATAAAGACCATCAGAGCGTCTAATATCATATTCCGATAGAAGTGATCTCTTCGTAGGCATGTCGTAGCCAAATTTTTGTCCGCTGGCGTTCTAGTAGTCCTAATTTCAACGCTTCATCGCCAGTCGTATTTTGGCAAGCCCAAAAGCTGGCGCTCATCGCATCTATTTTGTTCATGACGGGCGGATGTAATCTTTTTAGGTTAATGATTTTGGCACCAAACGCAAGGGCGCGATCTTTTTCGTCTGATTGATTGAATATCGTAAAATCTTCACCGCGAAGGTGATTTAGAACCAATACATAGTTAATATTGGGGTGATAGTTATCGAACAGCGGCCCGAGAAGGTCAACGGAGTCCTTACCCGAATCCATGATATTCCAATAGGTTATTGACAATCCCCATTCAGCGGTAAGCTCCAACACACCAGACTCTTCAAGCCATTTGACGAAGGGGTGAAAGGTTTGTGCCGCGAGATCTACAAGGATATGACGATCTCTATCGGCGATTGCCGCTTCGATAATGGCATCAAGGCTTTCAAAGGCATCAATTTCCGTCGCCACCGCATAATCGGCATAAAATCGTAGTAGTGAGCCGTGTGAGCGATCGGTATCGAAGGCAGCGAATGGCATTTGGTGATCAATCATATATTGGGCAAGAATACGCGCCACAACGGATTTACCGACACCGCCTTTCTCTCCGCCCACCAGATGTATATTCGCCATTGATCTACCTTAAAATATCGTTTGTTAGTAAAAACAGGTTAATAGGGAAAGGTACCTTTATTTCCCGGGTGACACTTAAGGAACAGCGTCGTTCTCGGGGCGGGACGCCAAGACCTGGAGACCCGAGTGTGCCCTTCATTAAGTGATGCCGTTTTATTGTCTCAGTTTATCTCGGTGACCTCAACCTTGAGCGACATCACCGGACGGGTATTAAGAATACCGAGAAAGGCCCCTGCAATCGGCGGGACAGCCTCTGGATGGCGGCTAACTGCTACCGAGATATATTGATTTCCAACCACTTTGCCGCTACTTGAATCGAACCCTTTCCAGCCCGCGCCGGGTAAATAGATCTCTGACCACGCATGAGTCGCACCAAGCGCTGTTTCTGATGTAGGCGTGAGTTGATAGCCACTGACAAAACGGGCGGCGAGACCAATATGGCGACAGCTTTCGATGAATAGGGTTGCCATATCGCGGCATGACCCCCTCTTTTTGCTTAATGTCTGCGCCGGTGACTGCACCCCCGGCTCTTCCCTGGCTTGATATTGGATTTGCGCTGCAATCGCCTTGTTAATATTATCCAAAAGAACATAGGTTTCTACTCTCCAACCCTGAGACCAGAACTGGTTTATCCAGCTGTGCAGTGCCTTGCTGTCCTCCGGATAGGTCGGCATCTGATAAGGGGCCAGGTCAGGCCCTTCAGTCGCAGCATAATCAAATGGAAAATTGACCGCACTTCGTTCGATAAGAAAATCCAAGGGTGACTCCTCATAATTTTCGATAACCACTTCGCTAAAGATGGATAATTTAGCTGCCGCTTCGAGAAAATTGACAACAGCAACGCAATTGTCCAGGAGATCGCGATGCCATTTCACGTTGTGGGCCGGCGAAATCTGAAGACGCGAAGTTTGGATACGGATGTCATGCCCTTCACGCGGACGTAATAACAGCTTATGCGGCAGAAACTCTACCGCTCTGCTGTATTCATAAACCGTTAGGTGTTTAATTTTCAGGCGTCGCATAAAATATACCTAAGATAGTCTTACTCCGGTGGGTCATTGAGCAACACTACCTGAACTTCCATGCTGCTAAAAAGTGCCGGTGGTCCGAACTGATGGTATATCGCAACATCAGCCGCATCACGCCCATAGGCGACTGCAAGACGCCCGCCACGAAGGCCATAATCACTGGGATCGAAGGTATACCAACGTCCACCTACAAACGCCTCGAACCATGCATGCAGATCCATCGGTTTCAGCCCGTAGAGGAAACCGACGACCATGCGCGCGGGGATGCTAATGCTGCGACAGAGTGCGATCCCCAGATGTGCCAGATCGCGACATACACCGTTATCCTGGTGATTCACCTCTACTGCAGATAGTGGAAAGGCACTCGAACCGGGAGTGTATTTTATTGATCCCCTAATCCAGTCGCTGATTCTATGCACCTGATCGTAGCCAAGAGGCACCCCATCGACAATCTCGCGGGCGAGATCCCCAAATCTGTCAGATTCACAATAACGACTCGGGAGCAGATAGGAGAGGATAGCATCCGGCAGATGCTGAATTTCAACAAAAGAGGCGCCCGGCGCCTTATCTACCAGATCCGCTGTCATGACTTCAGCCGAGGTAACGACTGAAAAATCCCCAGATGGCGCAATCATCCTTTGACATAAATTGCCGAAAATATCGGTGTACTCCACCACGGGAACCATGGGTAACAGGGTATAGGATTCCCGTGCCACCCACTGCTGTAAACCACTACGGGGGCGCAGCATTAGGATCAGCGGGGTAGGGTCGCCCATGTGAAACCTGAGATGACATCTGGTTCTTAGCCACACCGCAAATCTCCCTTCTCTTTTCTGAAGTTAGTAAGCTTGCAGAGGATGACAGCTGCAAACCGCAACGTACGCTATATTTGTCGCGTTTAATATTTGACGCAGAAGCTTAGCATACAATTAGGCAGCGCCTTGTTATTTATAAAATAATATTGACAAGCTGTTCCAGTATCTTTTTGTATAATAGTTATTGTGCCTGTTGATAGAGATGTAACAGCTCACTATCAACTCCTGCGGCATGGGTTAACTCTGCGACATTATCTTTGCTAAAAAAGCCTTCAAAATTGCCAAAACGCTGAACATATTCAATAATGAGTGAAGAGTGTTCAGAGGCACTAGAAAATATCTGCTTCAACCCCTGATCTTTGGAACCGATCACATTCAGAAGGAAATGGTGTCCTGCCTGGCGGATCTGTTCGACAACAAAATCGATGTTTACCTTGTCGTGCCGTTCGCCATCACAAACTGCAAGGGCGATATGGTGCAAGCGTGGACCATAATTGCGCACAAAGGTCTCCGTGGGGGAGGGCATTTTTTCCAGATGGTTGACAAAGTAGGGGGTGTTGTTGGCGGTAAAAACCTTCGCCGGACTGCGACTCTCACTGGCGTAGTGGGTACTTTTGGTGACATTGGTGGAGGAGTTCTGATCCTTAATGTCATAGGATCCCCAATAGTAGTAACTGGTGAGCGACAGCCATTCGAGGATCGCGACCTCGCGATTCTGGCTGTAGATGCGCGTTGCGAGATGATCAATCGGCAGAATCAGGTCATCAATTTCGAGATTTTTCTGCAACGCCTTGGCAGCGAGATAGGCATCCTGGACATCATTGCGAATCGAACTCAGACCCAGTGCGTAGACGCGTGGTTCGTCAGGGTTCCGCTCGATATAAGCGGTGATATTATGGGTGTAGGGTGATGGCTTGCTGATCGAGAGATTACCCGGCAGTTCATATTTACGAATATCATCTGCAGAGAAGAAGCGAAACTCACGTTCAGTCTGTAAGCTGGTGACACCATGTAGATCGGTGACACGAAAAATCTCCCCCATGTAGCGGCTGTTGGGCTTTACGTTGCCAATCGGATAGACCTCGTTCAGCGAGCGAAAAATGCCGCGAGTATTAGGGTCTTTTACTTCACGCAGTAAAATATCCGGTGAGTCCATGTTAATGCGCAGACTATGCGTCCAATGGGACTCACTCTCCAGCGTCACCAGATAGTGATACGGGGTCATTAGGCATAGTTCAGCCACATAGGGAATCGAGTGGCCCGGGTCAACGGTTAACATCATCGCGTCGACTTCATGAATCATCTCCGTCAGACCGACGCGATCACGCTCTTCGAGAAGGCGAGTCAGATAGGTTTCAAAAAATGGCGAGTTCTCTTTGTCGCCACGACGGGTAAATTCCAGGGAACGGCTTAAGGTGCTCATGGTGGTTTGTCATTCATTCCGGTTAGTCATCAGTTGCAATGGTAATGCATAAGCCAGACCAACATTAACCTCTACTGTTTATCTGTTATTTCAATAGCTAACGAATATGACCAAACAGTGTCGCGGAATCCCTGCACCCTATTCGTGCAATACGAAGGGTGGTAGCACAATCCTGGTGCTGAAATCTATGGCTGTGGTCACGTTTGAGTATTTTGTTGGTTACCCAACGGTAATTGGGAGCAGGTGCGGGGGGAGTTCCGTCAGTCGCCCATTAAATCGTCAACACTTTCAGTAATGCATCCCGAGCATCCAAGTAGTAGTGGATCGTGATTTTAGCCGAATGGTCGACCACTCCCAATCTTGGGTGAACTCAATCCCCGCCGTCGCCATTCTTGCGGCCAACTGCTGCGCCACGTCCAAGCGCAGGCCGTCGGCGAACACGACCAGCCGACCTGGCGCCAACCCAATCGGCTGGGTTCGCTTCGCAACCGATTGCCCACTGGCGTGGATAAGTGCTTGCAGGTGGCGGGCGGTCACTTCCAGCCATGGCAGATAGATGGCGCGCAAGGTTCCCAGCACCGCGCCGTGCTGCTCCGGCGAACCACAGGCCGCCATGGTCGCCAAGGCAGCGGCATCGACACGCCAGCCTTCGCTGGCATAGAACGCTGCATATTCATCAGGTGTTGGCGCACCGGGCGTGCTCTGGCACAGTTTGGCCAGATTCGCCAGCGGCGCTAGGGCCGTCGCCAGCGGGCTGAGACCGAGCTTTTGCCAGGCGTAGCCAAGTCGCTGCGCATGCTGCGCTTCGAGTTCGGTAACTCGGCGAATCACCTCGTCCTGCGGCCGATCCACCAGTCTCTCCAGCGCCTGCTGCAAGGCCCGCTCTTCGCTTTCGTTGAGATTCGGCCAGACCTCGGCGGAATCGAAGAAGTCGGTATTTTTTGGGGCGGCGCGCTTCAGCCAATCGACGACTCCAGGATAATTCACCGGTGCCTCGGTAAAGCGCTGCCAGACCTTACTCCAGTGATTCCTCCGCGTGGCAAGCAATCCGGCCGCCTTCAGCGGGCCGTCTTTGACCGGATCAAAGTTCGCCTCCGCCTTGCACTGCTGGCAGAAGGCACTCCACTCCACGTCGGAACGGCGCTGTTTGAACACCTCCGGATCGTTCAGCCAGCGCAGCAGCAGGCCAGTCGCATCTGGCGCCACCAGCGCGTTGAAAAACTCCGAGTCTAGCCGCCGCCCCTGCAACTGGGAGAGTGGTTCGGCCATGAGCGACGGTAGTGCACCTGCCAGCGCGTCGAGCGTCGCTTGATCCTTGGTCACATCAAGATCGAGTCCGCCATGCTTGGAGACCAAAAATGCGAAGGGCGTCCACTCCTTACCGTTGACATGCAACCACATTGCGCCGCGATACTGCAACTCCACCAAGGCGGAGAGTTCCGGCGGACAATCCTCTGCAGCCCGTAGCTGCTCACGACTGACGCCCGGCAGATAAAACAGCGGTACCGTTTCCGATGCTGGGGCTCCATCGGCCAAGCGCGCCTCAATACAACGCAGCCACAATGCCGGCCCGGTGCGTTTTTCCGGGGCATAGCGGCCCAGCAGAAACAGCTCCGGTAGCATCACCTGCAAGTAAGGAATCACCGCTTCCCACAAGCGCTCGGGGTCGGTCCACAGCACCGTGCAGGGCGCTTACCTGGTCGCCGGCGGCGTAAGACTGAGCGGGGCTTCGCAAGGCGGCGACGAGGCGTTGGGGAGGGTTTCACTCATCCTTGTGATCCTCGTCTACCGCCTTCATCAAGCGCTTCGAAGCGCCACCCTTCAATTGTTTGAAGTTCTCGGACGAGATCACCGGCTGGCCGCTCTGCTTCTCGATATCCTTGCGCGTTCTCCCCGCCACCGCGCCGCCATCCCGAGCATCTTTCTTCAGCGGCGCGATACCTTGTGAATCCCGGTCGCGGTGCAGTTTGGTGGTCGTTGCCTCGCCGAGCATGGTCAAAATCAATTCGATGTCGGTCATGTGGTCGCGCAGGTTTTCCCGCGCCAGCGACTTCACCTGCTTGTACTCGTCCACCTTCAGATCAAACGTACCTTGCATGATCTCGTTGGTCAGAATCGCAAACTCCACGCTGGAGGCCACACCGCGCGCTTTCCACTCATCGGTCAAATCCTGCCGCACCGCGATACCGCGCAGGCGCTTGTCGATCCATTCTTTCGGGTAGCCCTTCTTTTCGTATAACTCCTGCATCCGCCCCATCGCCAGTTCGGGGTCCTCGATCTCATCCAGACGTTCCTTGCCCACTTTAGCCAGCCAGCGTTTGAAGGGTTCGGCCTTGGGGCTGGGGATGGACTGGATCAAGCGAAAAATGCCTTGCGTATTCCAGCACTGGAGTTTTTGCGGCCCGCCCTTTGTCTCAAACGACAAAGCAAGGGGGGGGGCAATTTGTCCCCCCCCTTGGCTGTCCAGGCTCAAAGCAGGGTCGCGCCGGCGCATCTTCTTCCAATAATCCGACGGATCGGCGGCATCCGTCAGGGCAGCAACGATGTCGGTGATGACAAACCACCATTCGTCGTTGTGCAAGATACGGCGGATGGCTTTTTCCTGAAAAACGGCGGCAGGGGCGGCGGGGTCGCTGGTTTTTTCTAGCTTGCTCATGGCGTGAACCTCCTTTTTTATCGGTCCAGGGTTACGGGCAGACGCGCCCGTGCCGCCTGTTTGACGGCATTGCTGTAATGGCAGCCATTCCAGCGATTGCCATCAGGCTCCTTGCCGAGACCGGCAAAATCCTGCTTCTCCCCGTCCCAACCCCATAACCAGGGGAACTCGGCCTTGTCACGTATTGGTTCCTTGCCGCGATCCTTCTCCCACTTGATATTGGGTTTGCTGCGCAGGATGCCTGCCCCTTTCTTGCCCACGTCTGGGGCGAGCATGAAGGGACGGATGTTCATCCGCACGCCGTCGTTGAGGTCGGGATGCCAGCCGATGGCTTGTTTCGCCAGCGGCTTCCAGCGGACGAAGAGGTCGTAGGGCGGCTCGCCTTCGAGGATGAGCTTGAGCACGGCCTGCAATTGCTTCGCGGCTTGCAGCTTGGCGTCGCTGCCGGCTTCCTCGGCGGCGACGGCGGCTTGCTGGCGGCGAATCCAATCGCCGAGGTAGGCGAAGGTGAGCTTCTCCAGATTGGCGTGGGTGAGCTTGTGAGTGTTCACCAGCACGCTGAACCCGTTCTTGAGCCCGTCCCAGAGGTGCCAGATGAAGGGACGATGATGGAAGAGCGCGCAATGTTGCTCGGAGAATCCGTTGCACAGCCACTCCTCCAGCGACGCGCCGGCGTAATCCACCTGGGCGAGCAAGGCTTCCTGGCGGGTGGCGTTCCAATCCTTGCCGTAGGCGCGGGCGAGGAGTTCGCGCAGGCGTTCGGCGGCCGGGCCTTCGCCTTTGGCGGGACTG
>JADGBN010000129.1 GCA_015231435.1 Gammaproteobacteria bacterium | reverse complement strand
AGCCTTATGAATGAAAAACAATCAACCAAGAGAAAATGTGAATGCCGACTATACTTATGCTAATGGGATGGAGACTATTCTTCTATTCCAATGAAGGCAATGAGCCAATGCATGTCCATTGCCGTAAAGGCGATATGGAGTGCAAATATTGGATTGATGAGGAACTATTTGATATCCATGAGGCTTATTCATTCAGAATGACTACCAGTGACAAAAAACAGATCAGAAAGATAATATTTCAGCACTTTGAGCATATTGTTGAACAATGGTATGAGTTTGATAAAAGGCATTAAAAATGAAAAAATATCATCAAGTAACAGATATATATATAAATAATGGCATCCTTAGTCTTAGTATAGATGGGAATAAAATAGAGAAAAACTTAATGGACATTTCGCCTTCACTTGCTGAAGCATCGAATATCGAACAATCTGAGTATGATATATCACCATCAGGTTATGGCATATATTGGCCCCTTATCGATGAAGATCTGTCGATTGATGGTTTATTAGGAATCAGGCATTAACCTGAAACGAAACAAAAAATTGCATAAAAAAGCGAATACACGCGGACACTTAAGCATCCCCTTATGGGAAATGGGGTAAAACACCGTTTAATATCGTGTCTACCCATTTTTATTACCATTTTTACATTTATTAGATTGAGGAGGAAAAATGAAAACAACAGAACTGTCAACATGCTTTTGCACAAATGATGTAGGTGCATGCCGTGAATTTTATAGCCAATATTTCGCAGCAAAGGCTGTTTTTGATTGTGGCTGGTATGTCAATTTAAGAATTGGCGAAGATGGCCCTGCCATTCAATTCATGCAACCCCAGGAGGGAATGCCAACATTTAATGGGGCGGGCATCATGCTCAATTTCAAAGTTGATGATGTTGATGCGGAGCACACGAGGTTAACGAAGGCTGGCTTACGAGCCGCCATGCCATTGGAAGACCACCCTTGGGGTGATAGAGGTTTCTCAATAATTGATCCTATTGGAAACTCTGTTTACATATATTCCGACCGAGAGCCTACTGATGAATTTAAACAGTATTACAAGGGCTAACAAGGCAAATGCACTCGAACGGCAAAAAGCGTCGCTCCTTCGTCGCTCTGCTTTTTGCCGCAGGTGATTTGCGGCGTTGACCCTTCGGGCAGACGTAAAGTGAAGTGGAGAAATCTATGAAAGATGGTGGTATTAACGTTGAGCCAGTGTTCCAGCGGGAGCTCGTTGCCCAGAATGAAAAGCACATCGTTGCCTTTATTGCTGCAATTTGCGTCGCAATAGCCGCATACATTGGGTACGACTATCTTGCGCTACCAGCGATCTGGTTTCAGATGTTCTGGTGGCGGTTGCTGGCTATTCTCTGTGGCGTCATTGTTATTGTTCTGTTCTTGCGAAAGCGCATTTCAGCCCTATGCGCTTGGGCAATTTTTTTTACCATTAACGCCTTGCCACTCGGTTATTTACCCAATTAATCGCCTATAACATGAACCTGAGCGCTGCCATGTTCATCTTGCCACTGGCGCTGTTGACGGTTCCTACACGGCTCAACCTCAGTCTGGTCGGAATCTTTGTTGCCAATTATCTGTTCTGGAATCGTCTGCAGAGTCCTTTTTCGTTTTCCGAGTTCCTGATATACGGCGGCATTTTCCAACTATTTGCCATACTGGTCTCTATCTTCGGTCACTGGTCGAAAACCCGTTCCGTCAGGCGGATCGCCATGTTGAACCAGATCATTGAGGTCAAAAATCAAGAGATTCTCGAGCAGAACCATAAACTGGAGTTGCAGGCTACGTACGACGCCCTCACAGGTGCGTTCAATCGAGGTTTTGGTCTGCAACTTCTCGAAGACCGAATCCGGCTGACGCAGCGTGATGGACTTCAGCTGACCGTCGTCTACATCGATGTCGATAATCTAAAATCCACTAACGACGGTCTGGGCCATAGGTTTGGAGATCAGCTCATTTTGGGCGTGGTCAACTCACTACGCACCACCATACGCGACGCGGATCTCGTCTGCCGGTTGGGTGGGGATGAGTTCCTAGTCGTGATGATCAATTGCGATCTAACCGAAGCGAAAAACATCCTGCTTCGTGTTTGTGCCAAGCTTGAGCATATTTCCAAAGGGAGCCCGTTTCCTTACGAGATCAGCTGGGGTGCTGTGACCTACGACAAAATGGAGTTCCCGACTATGAACGAGTTTGTCGAACGTGCGGACCAAATCATGTACCAATCGAAACAGGCAAAAAAAAGGTTGCGCGGTGATGTATTTCGAGAGATAAATGAGCCAGACGAAAAGTAAAGAGAAGTTTGTTGTTGTTAGGTTGACGCCTTCTATACTGGAAAATTAAGAGAAACTAAAAACGACTTTCAGCCTGTCTGAATCGCACAAACACAGAAAAACACTTGGAATCATCTTCACTGATCCGGTGAACGGTAATTTGGAATGGCGCAAAATTGAGGCATTGTTTCTCGCGCTCGGCGCTGTTCGCACAGAAAGGGCAGGCTCCGCCGTCAGCTTTGTCCTGAATGATGTGCGTGTTGATTTTCACAGACCGCATCCGGAAAAAGAGGCGCTACGCTATCGTGTAAAAGATGCCAGAGATTTTCTGATTCAGGCAGGTATCACACTATGAATATTATGAAATATAAAGATTACATTGCACATATTGAGTACGATGAGGAATACCGTATTTTTGTCGGACATCTTGCTGGCATCAAAGATATTGTCGGGTTTCATGGTTCAACGGTTGATGAACTGGAAAATGCTTTTCATGAATCTGTTGATAATTATTTGGCTCTCAGCGAAGAAACGGGCAGACCGGCACAAAAACCTTATTCAGGTAATCTGATGTTACATGTTAGCCCTGAAATTCATGCTGCGGTTGCCACTGTTTCTCAAGTGCAGGGGAAAAGCATCAATCAATGGGTTTCTGAAGTTCTGGAAAAAGCAGTTCATGTTTGAGGCAGTCAGGGCTTGCAAGGAAATGGGGTTATCAGACATCGCTTAATATCGTGTTTGACCCTATTTTTCGTACATGGCGAGAGGTAAGAAAAAGGATTACGGCAAAAAATCGCGTAACCCATTGATTTAATTGGTGCCCGGAGCCGGAGTCGAACCGGCATGGAATTGCTTCCGAGGGATTTTAAGTCCCTTGCGTCTACCTATTTCGCCATCCGGGCGTATGGAACGTCAGTTTTTCTGCAGTGTAGATCCTAGCGAATATGGGCGCTGTTGTCACCGTTTAATTGTGTTTGGGCAGATCTTTTGCTGGTTGTAGTTGGGAAAGCGGCCAACGCGGGTGTACTTCAAAACAGTGGTGACGCAGAGCGTCACCGAGGCGGTAGGCGGCTGCATGGGCGATCATCGCGGCGTTATCGGTACAAAACTCCTGACGCGGGTAGAAGAGGTCGAACCCCTCCTGGTCGGCTACTGCCCGAAGTGTCTGCTGTAGGTGGCGGTTGGCGCTTACCCCGCCGGCGAGTACCAGTTGCCGGTATCCGGTCTCTTTCAGGGCACGTTTACACTTAATGGTAATGGTATCAACAACGGCATCCTCAAAGGCGCGGGCAATGTTCGCCTGGCTTGTCGCATCCTGATTCGTCGCACGCCAGCTGGTCATGGTAAAGGTTTTCAGACCACTAAAGCTGAAATCGAGGCCGGGGCGATCTACCATTGGCCGAGGGAAATGGAAGGCGCTGCTATCGCCGTTGGCGGCAATGCGTGCCAGTGCCGGGCCGCCCGGATAGCCGAGGCCAAGTAGTTTCGCTGTTTTATCAAAGGCTTCACCGGCAGCATCATCAAGCGATTCGCCGAGTATTTGGTAATCACCAACGCCCTTAACGGCCACCAGTTGGGTATGTCCGCCGGAGACTAGCAGGGCGACAAAGGGGAAGCTGGGGGCGGGGCGCTCGAGCATCGGGGCGAGAAGGTGCCCCTCCATGTGGTGTATGGCAATGGCGGGGATCTGCCAGCCGAAGGCGAGGGCGCGGGCGACACTGGCACCAACCAGCAGCGCACCAATCAGCCCGGGGCCAGCGGTGTAGGCGACATGGCTAATTTCGCTGCTAGCAATCTGCTGCTGTTGCAGCAGTTCGGCAACCATGGGTAGCAGTTTTTGAATATGGTCGCGGGAGGCGAGTTCGGGCACCACCCCGCCATAGAGGGCGTGGGTGGCGGTTTGGGAGTAGAGCAGATGCCCCAACAGCCCCTGTTCGAGGTGGTAGAGGGCGACACCTGTCTCATCACAGGAGGTTTCGATACCAAGAATAATCATCTGAATCGAGTGCAGGGGTGACTGCTTGCCAAGACGTCAGGCGGCTCTAGTTTATCTGGCCATGACACTGTTTGTATTTTTTTCCTGAACCGCAGGGGCAGGGGTCGTTACGTCCTACTTTGCGCCCTTCGCGAACATAGGGCTGCTGCTGTGGGGTGTTATCACTCTCCTGTGGCTGTTCGAGCGTCGCGGCTGCCTCATGGTGATACTCCATTTCGATCTTGGCGCGCCGTTGTTGCTCAATTTGCGAAACATCCTCTTCGGCACGCACTTCAACCTGGGAGATAATACGCACCACTTCATGTTTAATGCGATCAAGGAGTTGGGTGAAGAGTTCAAAGGCTTCGCGCTTATACTCCTGTTTCGGATTTTTCTGGGCATAGCCGCGCAGGTGAATCCCTTTGCGCAGGTAGTCCATGGCGGCGAGATGCTCACGCCAGAGGTTGTCCAGCACCTGCAGCATCACTGCCTTTTCGAAGTGGCGCACCACGGTAATTCCCGCGAGTGACTCTTTATGACGGTACTGCGCGACCATCTCATTAAGAATTTTCTCGCGCAGCGGCTCTTCGTGCAGGGTGTGATCCTCATCGAGCCATTTGGCAATTGGCAGATCAAGATGAAACTCCTGTCGTAGCTGCTGCTCAAGGCTGGTGATACTCCACTGCTCTTCAAGGCTTTGCGGGGGGATATGGTGATTGATGACAAGATTGAGCACATCGGCACGAATGGCGTCGATAGTCTCGGTGATCTCCTCCTGAGCCATTAGCTCACGGCGCTGATTGTAGATGACCTTACGCTGATCGTTGGCGACATCATCATACTCTAGCAGTTGTTTACGAATATCGAAGTTGTGCCCCTCGACCTTGCGCTGGGCATTCTCAATGGCACGGGTGACCCAGGGGTGTTCAATCGGCTCGCCCTCTTCCATGCCGAGTTTTTTCATCAGCCCGGAGATCTTTTCTGAGGCAAAGATACGCATCAGGTTATCTTCCATCGACAGATAGAAGCGTGAGGAGCCCGGATCGCCCTGGCGCCCAGAACGGCCGCGCAGCTGGTTATCGACACGGCGTGACTCGTGCCGTTCGGTGCCGATAATGTGCAGACCACCACTCGCGATGACCTGCTGATGACGTACTTTCCACGCTTCGCGGGCGGCGTTAAGTTCGGCCTCTGTGGCGTTCTCACCCATCTCTTTGAGTTCACTGTCAAGGCTGCCACCGAGGACAATATCGGTACCGCGTCCAGCCATATTGGTGGCGATGGTCACTGCCCCCGGTCTGCCTGCTTGGGCGACAATTTCGGCTTCACGCTCATGCTGTTTGGCGTTCAGTACCTCATGCTGAATACCTGCTTTGGTTAGCAGATCCGAAAGGTATTCTGAAGTCTCAATCGAGGCGGTACCAACCAGTACCGGCTGCTGGCGTGCCAAACAGTCGCGAATATCGATCACAATCGCATCAAATTTTTCGCGAAAGGTGAGGTAGACCTGATCCGGCAGATCTTTACGCACCATCGGCAGATGGGTCGGAATAACCACCACCTCCAGATGATATATCTGTTGAAATTCAAAGGCTTCGGTATCGGCAGTACCGGTCATCCCCGCGAGTTTTTGGTAGAGACGAAAATAGTTTTGAAAGGTGATGGAGGCTAAGGTCTGATTTTCACGCTGAATCGCCACATGCTCTTTCGCTTCGACCGCCTGATGCAGGCCATCGGACCAGCGCCGTCCGGGCATGGTGCGGCCGGTAAACTCATCGACAATGACAATCTGCCCGTTGCTGACAATATACTCAACGTTCTTTTGAAAAAGAACATGGGCCCGCAGGGCGGCGTAGAGGTGGTGAATAAGACTGATATTTCCCGGATCATAGAGGCTGTCGCCTTCACGCAGTAAACCTGCTGCGACCATCATCTCCTCAACTTTAATATGTCCCTCTTCGGTGAGTTGAATCGCTTTGGCCTTCTCATCAACGGTAAAGTCACCGGATTCACTCTCACTCTCCGCATCCATCTTGCGCGTCAGTTTGGGAACAAATTCGTTAATTTTAGTGTAGAGATCCGAACTGTCATCGGAGGGGCCGGAGATGATAAGGGGGGTGCGTGCCTCATCAATCAGAATCGAGTCCACCTCATCGACAACAGCAAAGTTAAGCTCACGCTGTACCCGCTCCTGGGGTGCAAAGGCCATGTTGTCGCGCAGATAGTCAAAACCAAATTCGTTATTGGTGCCATAGACAATGTCACAGGCGTAGGCTTGCTGGCGCTGATCATGGTCTAGGCCGTTAATAATGACCCCGGTAGTCAGACCAAGAAAGCTGTAGAGACGTCCCATCCACTGCGCATCACGGGCGGCAAGATAGTCGTTCACGGTAATGATGTGCACCCCTTTACCGCTCATCGCGTTAAGGTAGGCGGCGAGGGTTGCCATTAAGGTTTTTCCCTCACCGGTTCGCATTTCGGCAATACGACCCTGATGCAGGATTATTGCGCCAATGAGCTGTTGGTCATAATGGCGCATTTTAAAGACACGTTTAGCCCCTTCGCGAACGATGGCAAACGCCTCGGGCAGAAGTTCATCCAGGGTGCTTCCCGCTTGCACACGCTGCTGCAAGATCCCTTTTTTATCCCTGAGTTCAGCATCGGAGAGCTGCTCCATGCTGCTCTCGAGTTGATTGATGCGATCAATCTGCTTACGAATTTTTTTCAGAATACGGTCGTTACGACTACCAAAAACTTTGCTGAAAACATTAGAGATCATGGGAGGCGGTGCGAACTCCTGACGCGAAAATAGAGAAAAAGAGATGAGTGCAGGCGGGGCTTATTTTTTGGCCAGCTTCAGGTACTGCATAGGGTTAACCTGTTTTCCGTTTACCAGAACCTCGTAGTGCAGGTGGTTGCCGGTAGAGCGGCCGGTATTACCCATTAGGGAGATGAGATCTCCCTTTTTGATCTTGTCGCCCTCT
>JADGBN010000128.1 GCA_015231435.1 Gammaproteobacteria bacterium | reverse complement strand
CGCTCCCCCCGCATACTTAACGCACCCTAAACCACCCGGAACTAAAAACCATGCGCTTCGTTAACCCACAAAACGACATCGCCTTTAAGAAAATATTTGGTAATGAACAGTGCAAGGATGTGCTGATTGCCTTTTTAAACGCGGTATTAGATTTGGCAGGGAGACGCGCTATCGAAACGGTAGAGCTGCTCTCGCCCTTTGAGGCACCCAAGGTCGAGGAGTTGAAGCAGACCATTCTCGATGTTAAAGCCCGCGATGGACAGGGTAAACAGTTTATTGTCGAAATGCAGGTATCGGGCTATCCGTCGCTGAAAAAGCGCTTTCAGTATTACGCGGCTAAAACCTACACCAACCAGATAGCGGTTGGCGAGGAGTACCCCAAGCTCAATCAGGTGATCTTCATCGGCATTCTCAACTTCAGTGAATTTGACGGCCCGGCGTGGCTCACCCGTCACCTGCTGCTTAACAGCGAAACCGGAAAACAGGAGCTGCAAGATCTTGAGTTCAACTTTATCGAACTGCCGAAATTCACCAAAAGCGAAGCTGAACTGGAAACCGCTATCGACAAATGGGTCTGGTTCATCAAATACGCCCCCGATTTAGAGGTGATCCCCAATCACGCCGAATCAGAACCGGCCCTGCGCCATGCCTATGAAACCGCCGACCGTCACGGCTGGACAGTCGATGAGTGGGAGCTGTATGAATCCTGCGCCATGCGGCGACGCGGGGAGCGCGATCTTCTCGAACTGACGCGATTGCAGGGGATTCAGCAGGGGCGGCAGGAAGGACGGCAGGAAGGCGAAAGCGCCTTACTACGCCGTCAACTAATCCGCCGTTTCGGTACCTTGCCTGAAACCATAAACGCCCGACTTGCCACAGCGAACAGCGAACAACTGGCGATCTGGGGTGATCGCGTGTTGGAGGCAACCTCGCTGGATGACATATTCGAGTAAAGCAGAACAGCCCCTACCCCAGCCCGTTATCTAGCACTACCAACGGGGATTATGGCGAACGTCTAAGTGATGGAGAAAAGCAGCTGGAGGGGTGATTAGTCGCTGCTACAATGCGAAACTACTCCCGTTTTTGCAGGCTTGATCAAAATCGCTGATGACTTGCCGAAACTCCTCTGGTAAATAGGCTTGTGCCAACACAACACTCTCTGCGGCTACTTCACCATAAAAGGCCTGAGCAATACCCCCAGCGATACAGGCCATGGTGTCGGCATCGCCATCTAGCCAGATAGCGTTACAAATGGCTGATTCATAGCTGTCTGATTCAAGAAAGGCGATAATTGACTCTGGCACTGAACCTTGGCAAGAGACATCAAAACTATAGTCAGGTTGAATATCATCCAACCTGCGCGCTAGGTCATAGCCGAAGCGCTCGCTGATTTCGGCCTTAATATCCGCCTTGCTCCAGCCGTTGCGCGCCCGCAGGATGGCCAAGGCAACCGACTGCGCGCCCTTAATCCCCTCCGGGTGATTATGGGTACAGGCGGCGCTGGCCGCCGCTTCGCTCAACACACGCTCAACGCTATTAAAGGCAAAGCCCACCGGGCTGACGCGCATCGCCGAGCCATTGCCCCAGCTCCTGTAGGGCGCAGAATCCTCAGACGCCAACCACCGCCTGAAGCTGCCGCCATAACCCGCTTTGGGATAACGGCGGCCAAACGCTTTGATGCTGACGCCATAATCCTGTTGATGGAGAATGGCATAGGCCACGGCAATGGTCAGCACCGTGTCATCGGTAAAGTGGCACGCGGGATGAAACAGGGTAAAATCCCGCTGAGATGCGGGATGAAACTCAAAGCGAGAACCGACAATGTCACCAATAATAGCTCCGATCATTTTGACAATACTGCCGCTGAGGGAGCCTCTATAGAGATCTTCGTCACCAGTTTGTTATAGAGGTTTTCAAACTGTTTGATATTGAACATCATGGCACGTGTGACGGCGTTATCCAATGAAGCTCTATGGACATCGTGAATAATGCGCAAAAAGTAACAGCGCACACGCAGATCGGAAATGGAGTTAATCCATTCGGCGATTTGATCAGAATCCTGCGGACGCTTAGATTTGTACTTTGCTTCATTAATAGAAAATAGAATACCTAGTTTATTCAAAACGAAAAGTTCTATCAAATTAATACTACCATCAATATTAAACACCACATAGAGAGACTTCATTAGAAATACCTGCTCTTCTGAGGTCATTTTTAGTGCTTTTTCCATATTTACCTCTTTTTTAAATTACCAAATTCATTTTCAAGCGCAGCATAAATTGATCTAAAACGAATCGCTTCTACTGTGAAATGATTTTTGAAAATGGGAGCATTAATCCCTGCAGTATAGAAATCATGAATGATGCGCATAAAGTATATGATAGACTGTGAATCAGAAATTTTTTTTAGGGTATCGGCAATATCTTTCGAGGTTATTAATGGATTTAATTATAATTTGCAGGAAAAGCCCAAAAAATATTATCTAGCGTATCCAGAACCTCTTTCTCCCCTTTTTTATAAAAACCCTTATTCAAATTAAATAGCGAATAGAGTGCACGCATAAAATAAACTTTTTCGTTATAACTCATATTAATCCCCCGCTCCATCTCATTTTACCCCCTCGACAATATCCATTGCCACGGCAAGAAACTGGGTTCTGCTGGTGCAATGTTGTTCCATCGCTTGAGTGAGTTTGCTCAGCAAGGGGGTAGCAGCGAGACTTGCCATATCATGCTTCCAATCCGCCGAGAGTGCTTGATTAAACATCGATTCCCTATAGCGCTTAAGATCAAAATCTGTACCTTGCATGAATATACCCAACACACCATCACTTAATACATCGGTAAACTTCCATTTAATCGCGCCAAACTGAATACCGAGATGATCCAGCATTTCAACAGATTGACGCAGGGCGGGTAAGTTATATGTCTGATCTGGTTTGAAACTGTCTGTGCTTATCAAACTCAGCCAACTCCTGATTTTACTGATTAGCGCTTTCAGTGTCTGTTCACTCTCTGGTATCAGGCCGTCCATCGTATCCAACCGCTCACGCAATTGACTAAGCCAATTGCACTGCCACTGGGCGAAAAAGCTCTGGTATGCCCTTTGCGTATGTTCAAGAGCCGCATCCAAACCTGATTGGGTACAGGCCATCGTAAAAGCATTGAGAGAGGGAATGCTAGAGGCATGGCGATTATGTTTATTGGCATCATCAAAGCGCTGATCCAAGGCGTGATGCAGGGCTCTAAATGCGTCCAAGAGTGCTTTATCAGGTCTTTTCGCCAAATTAAATTGTTGTTCTATATTCAGTAACCTCTGCCAAACATTAAGCCACCCTGCTAACTGCTTATAGCGTTGTGTCTCCGCTTCCAGACACTTTGTTAGCTGCTGCCATTGGACATCGATCAACTCGCTGGAGAGACTCATATCCTGAGTCAGAATACGTTCCTTCAAATGGGCACGGGCAGAGACAAAGTGACCATCCCAAATCCCCTGCTGTTCTTTGCTGGAGATGAGCAAGATCTCATCACTGCGAAAAAAGCGATCAAAACCGCTCTCCTTAAGCTGCTCACGCAGCCTTTCTACCGCCTCTCGGTGCTCTTGGTCACTGTTGATATTGACATCACCCTTGTTAATCACCAGCCAGATAGGCTTACCCAGCTTATGCAGGTGCTCCAGTTGTTCATACTCAGTCTGTTTAAAGGGTTGGATGCAGTCGGCTAACCAGATCAGGATATCCGCTACCTTGGCAATTGCCTGAGTCTTGGCATCCATAAGGTTGTCATGATTAAAGCCCGGGGTATCGAGCAGGTGAAAGCTCTTTAGCGTGGGGTCATTGACAGCTACCTGAACCTCTTCAATCTCATCGAGCTCCTGTTGAAAAAGGGGATTACTAATTTGTGACGCCGTTTGCAGTTGGTTAAACTCCTCAAGGCTGATCTGCTTGGTGCGCGGTTTGTCGCCGGCGCGGTAGCAGAGAGTCACCTTTGCTTCCTCACCCCAAACCAGTCGGGTCAGGGTGGCGGTTTTGGGCAGAATAGAGGTAGGCAGCAGGGCGCGATTTAACAGCCGATTAAGAAAGCTCGACTTACCAGCGCTAAACTCCCCCATTACCGCCACTGACAGAGGCTCCTTGGCCAGGTGTTTAATCCGATCCAGATGTTGGTTAATCTCTCGATAGGGGGAACGTTGTTCACGGGCAATTTTGCCAGCAGCCACCACCTTTTGATTGTTTTTGAGAATGGCATCTTTACTGGATTGACTCACGAATTCACCTCCAATGGTAAAGCGGCCACAGCAGCGCGGAGGGCCTTTAGCCCCTCGCCGTTGTCCTGAATTTGGTTAAGCTGCGCAAACTCCTCTTGCTTATGGCGATAGGCGCGCAGGATCTCGCTATCCACGTCCTGGCAGAGCTGCGCTACCCGCGCATCTCGCTGGACTTGCAGTCCATCACAAAGTTCCCATTTTTGCTGTTCAATCTTGTCTTCCATCTCATTGGCGACTTTGGCCAACGCCTCTGCGATCTTCGCCTGCTGCAAAGCCTTGAAGTAGAAAGAGCCCGTAAAAGCCACGATACCGATCAGCAGGCCCGGAATACCCAGTGCCAGCCAAGGTGATGCCGCCACTACCGGTGCACCGAACAGAAAGGCACCCACACTGGAGAAGAATCCAGTCGTTGCTGCCGGTGTCAACAACGCAGTGAGGGTGGGCACCAGCGCCCCCGTACCGAGCAACAGTCCCGCTACCCCCACCACCCGCGAGACTTGTGCTCCGGTGGCCTGCCAAGCCTCTGCCATGCTCGGCCATTGCAGAAAGTAGTCATCCAGATTAAGTGTCTGGCTCGGTGGTGCATCGATGTTCCCCTTGTACCGCTCCACCAGATCCCGTATGCGCTCCATCAACCCCAAATCCAGCGCCTGTAAACGGTGGCTGAGGCGGGCTTGCAGGGTCTTCATGCGCGCACTAAGGCGCTCGTTGAGCTGCTTAACATCCATGCTTGCGCTGTTCAGACCTTGAAAAATTTGCGCCACCTCGCGCAGCAAATCATCAAACAATCCGGCCAGATCGGTACGGTAGATATCGAACTCAACCCGCAGCCCCTTATTCAGATCCGCCAAGAACTGCTCACTCTGCGCCTTATACTCCGCTATCTCCTGCGCCAGCTCCTTGCCCTGAGTCTCTCGTTGCTTTCTGTCCTGATGCAACCGCGCCAGTTGCGCATCGAGCACTTGCAGATAGCTCTCCACATAGCCATTGAACTTGTGCAGGCGCAGGCTAAGTACATCGGTGAATTTACGCTCGCCAAGTACATCGAACACCTGGGTTTGCAGCAGGTCGGCGTTCTCGCCGGTTTTGGCAGAGAGGGGGGTCAGGCTGATCTGCATCTGCGCTTGCTGTCTGCCTGCCTTGCGCAGGCTAGCGACCATCTGCTGCTGAATATAGGCCAGCACTTCCGGTCGCTCACCTTCTGGCACCTGATCCCAGTAGTTCACCAGCACAAACACCCTGGCGAGATTATCGCGGCTAAGTAGCTCGCTCTCGAAAAACTGTTTTGCATAATTGGTCCAGGGCTGCATGGCGTTAATAAAGAAGAGGATAGCATCGGCCTCTTCGAGATAGTTGAGGGTGAGCTGCATACGCTCCTGATTGGTGTCGTTCAGTCCTGGGGCGTCCACCACCTCAATACCGGCAGCCAGACGCGGTGCAGGAGCTTCCAGATCGAGAATAGGCACCTGCTCCTTCCCCTGTTTTTGTCCCTCGGTGGAGATGCGCTCACGCAGACAGGTTGCTAAATCGTCGTTAATCTCCTCAATACGAAAATTAGGAGATTCATCCGTGCTATTAGCCGAGGGTTCAATCGGCCAATAGAGCCTGGCTCGGAGGGTGTCGCCGTGGCGAATTCGCGTCAGGGCGGTGGTGGTGGGGGTGGCAAAGGCGGGCAGCAGATCTTGCTCCAGCAAAAAGCGGTTAATGAAGCTGCTCTTGCCGGTGCTAAAATCACCGACACAGAGCAAGCGAAAGCGCAGATCTCCGCTTAAGTCCTGACGAAACCGCTCTAGCACCTGAGGAGCCCAACTGGGTGACGGGATGAGCGCCTGAGGCTGAACAAGTTCACCAAGCTGCGCTACCGCCTCAAGCAGATGCTGTTTTCTCTCTTGAAAGCGATCAAAATTTGAATTTAACTCGAAATTAGCCATGATGCCCTCCTGTTGGGTCAGCTATTATAGTCTGTAATTGCTGGCTAAATTCACCACGCAGAGACTCCAGCGCCGAGCGCTGTTGCCGCAACATTGTCCGATCCAACTTAGCCGCCTGTTGCTGACGTTGCAGCAGAACCTGCTGTTGGGGAAATTGACCGTTAATAACTGAGTTGAGGATCTTGTCAGGTTCAATGCTCGCCTTAATTCGGCTAGTCACCTCCTGCTCCATCTTAAACAGGGTAGCATCGAGCTGGGTGAGATAGGCGGCCTTCTCTTGACCCGCTTTCCAGTCACCAACCCAACCCTTCAGCCAGCCATAACTCTCCTTACCACTAGTCACCAGCATTACAGCTAAATCTTTGCCGACAGTGACCGCCGCAGCACCAATCAGGGCACCTACACCGGGGATGAAGCTGGCAACTGCTGCCACGCCAGCCGCGCCCATGACCCAAGGGAAGATGGTTGCCGCGACAAAAATACCCACGCTTGCCACCCCACCTGCGGCAACCATTGAACTGAACTCAAAGCTCTGCTCCAATCCTTGGATTTGCGCCAGGGTGCGTTCTACACTCGGTTTTATGCGCTCCTCCATCTCCTTCACCGCCTCACCCAGCGTCTTTGTAAAGGCCTGAGTTAAGGGCGGCAGACGATTCTCCAGCTGCACACGCAGACGCTTGCGTAACCAGTCAGGCTGACTGAGGTCATCGAGTGTGGCGCTCTTTACCTCGGCGTGAAGCCCCGCCCTAATCTCGGAGAACTGCTGCGGCAGCGCCGTCAACAGGGTTGAGCTGGCGTCGCGGATACGCTTCTTCAGGGCCAGCTCATGGGTACGCACCTCAAGATGAAAATTATTCATCTCGCTAGTCAGTTGTGCCATCTGCTGGTTGTACTCTTCATCTTTGCCATGCACTACATCCAGCGCCGTATCGAGCTTCTCGATAACCGACTCCACCAGCGTCTTAAGCAACTGGGTCGCTGTGGCTTGAATCAGCGCCTCTTTTTGTTGACCGGCATACTCCGCCACCGCCGCCAACAGCTGCGGGTGTTCAT
>JADGBN010000127.1 GCA_015231435.1 Gammaproteobacteria bacterium | reverse complement strand
GGAAAACATAACCGCCCCCGCAAACAACGGGAGAAGCGGCGATAACCAAGTTATTATGGTGAGCGAGGAGAGGCAATAGACCACCGTTTTCAAGGATAACGGGGATAGATAGGTCATATCACACAGGAGTGCGAGATATGCCCCATTTGTGAAGTTAGCATACGAATAAAATATAAAATAATCAATAGTTTACGCTTGGCATAATTCATGCTGATGGTGTGAGGGCGTTATGGCCTGGGAGGGCCTTCACTTAACTATTACTATTGAGGTTGTTCATGTTCGTTGTAACCACCCCCAGAATAAAAATCATCTCTTCGGCCGTTGCACTGGCTACTCTCTCTTTTGCTACTTCGCTTGCCGTACAGGCGGAGTCGCTCGGTGTCATTCATGTGGAGTCATCTACCATCGGTGATCGCTTCGAGGATAGACGCCTGGAGCCCTCGGCGGTCTCCTTTGTTAGCGGTGAGAAGGTAGACCGTGCTCATACCGAAAATATCCAGCAGCTACTACAGTCGATTCCCGGCATTACCACCGAAGTACAGAGTGGCGACTCACTAAAAATCCACATTCGCGGGGTCGAAAATCAAGTCTATATGGGTGAGAAGCCCGGCGTTGCGGTGGTAATCGATGGTGTGCCGGTCTTTGAGCGCACCGGCCGCGTTAACATCGATCTAGATAATATTGAGTCAATTCGCGTCGTCAAGGGCGGAGCCTCCTATCTGTTTGGCGATGACGCTCTCTCCGGCGCGGTCATTATTACCACCAAAAAAGGGGCGGGACAGGCCGGTTACAAGGTCGCTACCGAGGCCGGTAGCTTTGGCCATCGTGAGGGGCTGGTGCGCGCTGGTGTTAGCGGTGACAACGCCAATGGTCACCTACAGATCTCACAACGCAAGGCCGACGGCTACTACGATGACTCCGCTTCACAGGCCGACTATGTGAACGGTAAGTTACAGTACTACATTAATGACAGCAGTGACCTGCAGTTTGGCTTTGAGAAGGCCAATCGCAACAAAAACAGTCACGGTGCAATTAAGGGGGTGAGTGCGGCAACCACCGATCCAACCAGTGAAAACCCCCTCTATGATGACTACGCCAACCACTATGATGTCAATCTGCAAAAGTTGTTTCTGACCTACAACCGTGATCTGCTGTCGGGCGCGAACATGATGGTGAACACCTACCGTTTCACAGATGCAACCGACTACCTTTCAAGCCCTGCCAGAGGCAAGGCTGATACCTATAACTATGCCAATGATTTCCTGCAGGTACAACGCGGCGTAAAGGCGGAGTATCGCGCCGGCAGTGAATCCTTTGCCTGGATGCTGGCGACCGATCTTCGCGACAACAGCTATGAGAATCAGGTGATTTTTAATGACTGTACAGGCATGGGGCCGTGGGCAAAATGTGTTGCAGGTAGTGATGCGGAGAACGATGAAACCGCAGAGAGGGTCGTCGCCTTCTATGGTGAAGCCAAACAGCGGCTGACGGAGAAGTGGTTAATGACCCTTAATGGTCGTACGGATCGCATCGATCTAGACTACACGGACCACCAGGATAGTACCGATAGCGGCAACAAGCAGTTTAATGTCTTCTCCTCCCGCCTCGGGGCCAACTATGCTGCCAGCCAGCAGCTCGACTACTACACCAGCCTCTCCACCGGCTTTCGTGCCCCCTCGGCAACCCAACTGTTTGTCGGCAGCAGCAGCCCGACACAGAAGACCGCCGCCAACTCAGAGTTGGAGCAAGAGACCACGCTTAACACTGAATTAGGGCTGCGTCGCAAGGCACAAATGTTCGGCATACCGGTAGAGATGGACATTGCCCTGTTCCAGCTTGACCGCAAGGATCACATTCAGGCCAGCGCCGGTCAGTACTCCACCTCGGCAGAGAGCGTTTATGACAACATTGGTGATATGCGCAGCCGTGGTCTTGAGCTTTCGCTCCTAGGTCAGCCGAGCAAGCAGTTAAACTGGAACCTTGCCTACACCTATCTGAACAGCCGCTATACCCGTTACGATGAGTTCAATCTCCAGACCGCACCGCTTGCCGGTGCCTGTTCTGCCGGGGCAACTGCGGTGAAGAGTGGCTATCCGCCAAGCGTCACCAACTGTCTAACCCCTTATGACAATGCGGGCAATGAGGTACCACGCACCCCCAATCACCATCTCAACCTCGCCGTTAGCACCATGCCAATGTCGGGGCTTACGGTTACCGCCGAGATGGATGCCACCAGCGACTACTATGCCGATGAAATCAATCAGCTCAAGATAGATGGTCATCAGGTCTACAGCCTGCTGGTCAATTATGACTATCAGATGAGTGGCGCTAACTGGGGCTTTTTTGCCCGTGTCGACAACCTCTTTGACAAAGATTACTACAACACCGCGCGCAGTTCAGGCGACAGTAACGATGATGGTATTTATGATGCAGAGGATCTCTCTTTGGTCGTCAATCAGGGGCGTACCTTCACCGCAGGCATCTCGGCCACCTTCTAACCATCACCCATCAGAGTGGGCCAGGGAGGGCCAGCTTTCAGGAGAATTTATGTCGCAATCACTCTTCTTATCTTTAACGGCGATGGGTCTGCTCCTGACAGGTAGCGCAGCCCACGCCCAACTCCTCTGGAGCCCTGAAGCCGCATCAACGAGTTCCCATGAAATGCAGGCAGGGCGACAACCATCGGAAAAAGGTGCGGTGGCCTCACCGCCCGCTAACCATAGCGGCCACAACTCACGCCGTGGAACCACCCTTTTTCTCCAAGACGGTCACGACGCCACGCTGTGGATGATTACGCCAACACTGGAGAGCCGCCCGCTTGAACTAGAGGACGCAGACGGCCAGCTCACCATACCCAAAACAGGTATGGAGAATTACCACGCCCTAGTCGCCAGCCGGCAAAAGGATGCACTGCATGAGTCGTCACTGCGTTATGTCTATCTTCAGGGAAAACCTACCGGACGTAGCCCCGCTGAGTTAATGGCGAACAACAAGCTGCCACTGGAGATTGTGCCTGATCCAATGGCACGGGAACATGCGCGTTTTTTAAGTCAGATGAAGCAGTCATTTATGGTGCGCTTTCAAGGGCACCCTGTGAGTGATGTGTGGGTGGAGTTTATCTCCAGTCATGGCACGAAGCTGGAGGCAAAAACCGATGCCGCAGGACGAGTGAGCGTGATCATCCCTGATGACTTTAAGAGCGTGATCCCTGGACGAAAAAATAACAAACCCGCCGAGTTCACCCTCAGCAGCAGTTATGCGCATGAGGGGATCCTCTATCGCACCAACTTTAGCACCCCCTACTCAGTCAACCCTTCACACTGGCAATCGAGTAACGTGGGTCTCTTTATGCTGACCTTCGGGTTTATGAGTGGGCTCGTCGCCATGCGTCGAGCAAAGCCAGAGATAAATAACAGAAGAAAAGAGGGATCTGCCTAATGAACCTTTCAGTCATCAGAAAATTTGTCCAGGCCACCGCCTTTGTGGCTCTGGTCTATGGCGTACCGTTGGGTATCGGTGGCTTCTATCTGGCCGACAACCTCTCCAATGCACTCCCTGCACTAGCCTGTGTCTATGACAAGGAGACCGCAGATCACTGCGCCCTCATCTCGCTGCAACATCAGATGGATCACCGTGTGGCGCCGATGGTTGCATCCGGCGGCTCTTTTATCCAGGCGATCATGCCAACGCTCATTACCTTGGGTACCTTTTTGCTACTCTTCGTTATCTTAAATAAAGCGTTCTGCGGCTGGATCTGTCCGCTTGGAACCTTTCAGGAGATGATGACCATCATTGGGCAGAAACTGGGGTTGCAACAGCGCCAAACAGTGAGCGTGGGAGCCAATAAAAAGATCCGCCCGATAAAGTGGCTGATGCTTGCCTTTCTCATCTTCTTCTTCCCGTTACTTGCCGGTTTTGGGGTCGTCGGGCATGAGTTGGGTTCACCATTTTGCAGTATCTGTCCGAGTCGTATTCTAACCACACTCGCCACCGGTGATACCAGTGAGATGGTCGTCGATAGTAGCAGTGACGGTTATATGATGCTGTCGCTCATCGCCACCTTTGGGTTTGGTCTAATGATGGCCATTGGCTTGACACTGCGCCAGCCCTTCTGTCGTATCTGCCCGATGCTGGCAATGCATGCGGTATTTAAAAAGCTGGGGCTGGTCCGTTTGGTAAAAGAGGGGGCAACCAGCCGATGCGAGAAATGCAATCTCTGCACCAAAGCCTGTCCTATGGATATTGAGCTAATCGCCACCGAATTGGAAAAGAGGGATGTTCTCACTGCCGACTGTACCCTTTGCGGTCGTTGCGTCGAGTTCTGCCCAGACAAGGGTGTTTTGCAAATGAAGTATGCCGTCATACCAATCCTTTCGGCAGATCCCGCCTATTTCAAAAAACGTAAACAGTCACAAAGCAACTGGGAGAAGAGCAATCTACTGGCGTGGTGGCAAAAGCGAAAATCGGGCAGAGGTGCCTCCTAATGGAGACACTGACCTTAAGTCTCTCTGCGGCACTACTTATGGGACTGGCCTTTGGCGCCGGTCCCTGCAATATCACCTGCCTCCCTTTTCTCGGCCCTGTATTCCTTCGTGAGGGGAATCGCGGCGGAACCGACTGGCATACCATTGTACCGTTCTCGCTGGGACGGCTAACAAGCTACGCCATGCTGGGGGCGATAGCTGGCAGTTTTGGTTATGCCGCCACCGTCTGGATTGAGAGTGGCCGTGCGGCGCAAATTCTTGGTATTGCAACGATGATTATCGGTCTCCTCATGCTGCGAGGCAAAGGCGGCGCAAAATCGTGTCAACGCGACCACGACAACCAAGCTGCAACGGTGAAGCGTGAGATGGTCGTGCAGTCGGCCATACCAAAAAAGAGGGTTACAGGCCCCCTCTTCTCACTCTCACTCTTCGGCATGGGGGTCGGAATGGCGTTAAACCCCTGTGTGCCACTCGCCACGGTGCTTACCGTCGCTGCCACCATGGCAACCCCCGCAAATGGCTTGCTGCTTGGGCTCTCATTTGGTGTCGGGGCGGTGGCAATACCGACGATAATCTTTGGTATTGCAGTGGCCCACTTTGGCGCACAGATCAGATATCACCTTAGCCACTGGGGCGACCGGATTGAGCAGATTGCAGGCGGAATGTTAATTCTGCTGGGAAGTGTAACGGCACTAGGTTTTGTCCAAATATGATTATTGCGGAGATTTTCGATAAGGGAGGCATTGTCGTCTGGGTATTGTCTGGTTATTCACTGTTGGCGCTGAGCATCATTTTTGAGCGACTCCTTCGCTTTGCGATGATGGGAAAACTCCCACAGGCGTTTGAGAAAAACCTCGTGATAACGCTTAAACAGGGGAAACTTGATGACTGGCTTGGTGCCTACCGTGGCCCAGAGGTCGCTGTCTTAACGGGTATCAGTCAGGCCGCCGCCGCAGGGGTAAAGGATCTTACTCGCGTGGCGGTGCGTATTGGTTCAAGTGAATTGCAGCGGATGGAGTGCGGTTTTCGCAGCATTGAAATCTTAGGCAATACCGCTCCGCTACTCGGACTGCTCGGTACCATCTTCGGCATGATTAAGGCTTTTATGGTGATCGAGACCGCTGGCGGCAAGGTGGATGCACAGGCCCTCGCCGGAGGGATCTGGGAGGCGATGATAACCACGGGTGTTGGCCTGAGCGTGGCGATCCCGATACTGCTCATGCTGCACCTGCTGGAGGGGATGGCCGATCGGCGTGCCCACTCGATGCGTAGCCTAGCCTCGGTACTGCTGGAGCAGTTACCGCACAATGAGATTCAGGGCGAAGGCGAGAGCGAAGCCATCCACCATCGTGAGGTAGGCATTCATGCAGTTTGAGGGGCGGCGGCGCAGCGGTCAGATGCCTAACCTTACGCCACTTATCGACCTCGTTTTTCTGCTCCTAATTTTTTTTATGCTAACCTCGCACTTTGTCCAGGAGCAGACGATTGATATCGACCTACCGACGGCCGATAGTGGCAAGGCGATAGCCGAAGATGAACAGCTTGAACTGGTGATTAATGCCGAGGGGCGCTTTCTGCTCGATGAACACTTTGTTGAGCCAGAAAATCTGGAGGGGCTGTTGCGTGAGAAGCTAACGTCACGCCAGGATCGCACCCTGCGAATTCGCGGCGACCTTCACGCCCCGCTGGGGCAGGCGGTGACGGTACTCGATATCGCACGCAAGGCCGGTGCCAGCGGCGTCGACGTCGTCACCGAACAGAAATGAGAACTCGGGAGTGGGTTATCTGGGGGAGTGCCGTGGCCCTGTCACTGTCAAGCCACCTAGCGCTATTAATTAACAGCCCGGTAGCCAGGGGTGAAAAACTGACGCCACCCAGCCACACACGGATCAGTTTTCATTCCGTCACTGCCCCCATAACCGCACCGCAGGAGCCGCCGCAGCAGGCGATCAAGCAACCTGTCGAAGAGATTATCGAGACCCCGCCACCCATCATTACCGAGCCAGAGCCAGAGCCAGAGCCTGAACCCAAGCCTGAGCCTAAACCCAAACCCAAACCCAAACCTAAAGAGAGGGCAAAAAGTGCAGAAAAGGTTAGGCAGCATGAGCCACCGATAACATTACCGCAACCAGAGCCGGTAACCCTCCCTGCGCCGGTAAACGAAATCGCACAACAGTCGGCAGAACTGCCAGAGGCCGCAAACAACCCCGTTAATGACCCGGCGCTGCTGAAAGAGGCTAAACAGGCCTATCTACGCCGCTTAATGAGCCATATTGAGACACACAAACACTACCCGACTGCAGCACGACGCCGGGGCATAGAGGGGAATGTCGCAGTCACTTTTCAGCTATTACTTGAGGGTAGGGTAAGCAGTGTCAAGATAGATGAGGGACACCATGTTCTGCGCAAGGCAGTAGAAGAGGCCCTCGCCGCCGCACAGCCACTACCAACACCGCCAGCAACATTAAAGCTACCCATGGAAATTGCATTTATCATGCAGTTTTCCTTGCAAAAATAAGTTGTTACCTTGCTACCGTGGCAACCTCTCAAAAAGAGTGGACTCTTTTTGACCCGGCACTTTACAACTAAAAAACCCCGTCATACGGGGGTTTTTATAAATCAATCTAAAAGAGTCAAACAGAGGCTGCCCCCTAGAACGGCACATCCTCATCATCAAAACTGACAGGGCTATTCGATTGGCTGGCGGGTGCTTGGCTGGCGGGCTTGCTGCGGCCACTGTTGGGGGCTGCTGCGGGCGAGCTGTTACTGTTGTCGT
>JADGBN010000126.1 GCA_015231435.1 Gammaproteobacteria bacterium | reverse complement strand
GCCTGACCAGCGAACCCGTTCCCGCAGCGGGTGACAAAGAGAGCGAGATGCGCTGGCATTGGGAGTCTTCCCACTACAAAAAAGAGCTGGGCGATCTTGTTCTCGATCGCATTTTCGACTACCACAGCGCCGATCGTAAAATTCCATCAGACTTCGGCATTCTGCTGATGCCGGACAACCTTGAACAGCATCTGGCACAAATCCGCGCCGATCGAGAGCGTTGGCGATCGACGCATTCACAGGATATCGCAGAGATTGAATCACTAACCAAACATAGCCTTACGCTATCAAAATAAACAGAGACAATGGTCAATCGTGGCGCAGCCCCCCCTGTGATCAGCTGAGAGCCATCACCCCTAATAGCGTTAGCCACTCCTGCCACATCCACCACAGCCACCTCGTCAATGTGTGGGCTTGGCAAGAGTGTGGTCAAAATAGGTGCTATAGTATCGGCAGAGATTAACGAACTAACGGCAGAGGCGAAATGATAAAAATACCCTATGGCATGGGCGACTTTAAGGCACTAAGGGAGGAAAATTACCTCTACTGTGACCGCACCGCACTCCTACACTCGTTAGAAGAGGCGGGGCGACAACTACTCTTCCTACGCCCGCGCCGCTTCGGTAAAACCCTGTGGCTAACGCTGCTAGAGAACTACTACGACATCGCCAGCGCCGAGCAGTTTGAGGCGCTATTTGGCAACTTAGCGATAGGAGAGCGGCCGACGCCCAACCATAACCGCTACTTTATCCTCAAGTGGGATTTCTCCTCAATTGAGCCACATGGCGGCTATCAACAGATAGCTAGCAGCATTCACCGCCACATCAATAGCTCAATTGCCTTCTTTTCGGCGCAATACCAGCACCGCCTGCCCGAAGCAGTGGTGATTAACGAAGAGGATAGCTTAGGCTCTTTTGAAAATCTGCTCACGACCCTAAAACGGCTTAACGCTCCTCTCTACCTACTCATTGACGAATATGACAACTTCGCTAACGAAGTCTTAACCAGCCGCGAACAGGGCAGAGAACGCTACCATGAGCTGATTGGCGGCGAGGGGGTTCTCAAAACCGTGTTTAAGATGGTCAAAGCGGCAGCGGCGGGCAGAGGCTTAGAGCGCGTATTCATCACCGGCGTCTCACCGGTGGTGATGAGCGATATGACCAGTGGTTACAATGTGGTGAAAAACATCAGCCAGTGGCCGGAGTTTCACAACTTATGCGGCTTTACCGCTGCCGAGCTGCAACAGCTCTGCCGGAAGATTGCCACGCAGTGCCAGCTCCCCGAAGGGAGTAGCGAGGAGGCAGCGGCATTGATGCAGAACTTCTACAACGGCTACCGCTTTAGTGATGAGATGAGTGAGCGACTCTACAACCCCACCCTCTGCCTCTACTTTTGGGATGGGTGGCAACGGCGCTGCCGCTATCCGGCCGAGCTTTTGGACAACAACCTAGCGATGGACAGAAACCGGCTGCGCTATGTCGCCGCTCTGCCGCACGGCATGGAGGTGATTAGCGCCGCGCTAACAAGTGAAACACCGCTCACGGTCGGGTCGCTGGCACAAGATTTTGGCATTGAGGCGATGTTGAATAACCCACCCGATGCGTCGTTTATCGTCTCGCTGCTGATCTACTTTGGCGTGCTAACGATTAAAGAGGTGTCGCCATTGGGCAAGTTAGAGGCGACCATTCCCAATCAGGTAGTGCGGTCGCTCTATGTCGAACAGATGCAGCGCTACCTCATTGGCAACTACGAAGATAACAACCGCCAACAAGCGGTTGCCGAGCAGCTCTACACCGAAGCGAGCTTCACACCGCTGGCCGATTTCATCGAGCAGCGTTTTTATAGCGTGCTGGATAACCGCGATATGCGCTGGAGTAACGAGTTCACTCTCAAAATGACGCTGCTGATTCTGCTCACCAACGACCTCTACTATTTACCGCGTTCGGAGTTATCGCTAGGCGGTGGCTATAGTGACCTAGTCTTTGAAGTCCGCCCCGACAAGCGCCAAGCGCCGCTCTATGACCTGCTGTTTGAGCTGAAATATCTGCCACTAAGCAAAGTGAAACTCAGTGATGACGAGTTACAGCAGCTTTCACGCCATGAGTTAGCGCAACTACCGGCGGTCAAGGCGCAGCTAGACGAAGCTGAAACGCAGTTAGAGCGCTATCGCAGCGAACTCCTAAAGCGCTTTCCGGCAACCGCGTGGAAGCTACAATCGTTTGCCGTGGTGACGCTAGGCACGCGGCGACTGGTGTGGCGTTAACCACAAAGCTAAAAAGCTAAATTGCAGCTGGGCGCCGGTGGTTCGCGAGAAGAGCGGGCCACACATCTCTGCGGCAAGGGCTGCGACATCACGCGCCCGCACTTCAACCTTAAGAAGGTTTCGCAGTTTATAGGCATCAACACTCATTCCGGCGTTAGGCATCCAATGAATGAGATAGTGCTCTCCTTATCATCTGTTCAACTTCAGGCGCAGAATTTACATGAAGCATACTAATGTCGTTGTGATTACGTCTAAAAACACGAAATACTTCGTCCGCAAATGACTGCCCTATAGTATCAACACCTTCGAAATCGAATATAACGACTTTAAAACGATCAATTCTAGCTAACAATCGTTTAGCCTGTGATCGAGAGACCAATTTTTCGTAGCCGTATTGCGCCAGACGCACCGGAACAACCGTTTTTGTAAATCCGTAGTCTTCGCCAGACGTGTAGCTATCAAATACTTGTTTAGCGCGCCTAGCGGTATTATTGTTTAACGCCATCAGTACTGCTGTACCAGATTGCATCCTCCTATTCTCTAGAATCCAATCCTCTATTTCGTCAAACTTGTGGGAGAAATATACATTTCCTGACAATATCGTGTAATCATCGAACATCCGAGAGGAAAAAAATATTCCCTCTCCAGTGTGATTTGCTGGATCAGTGGTTAGCTTTCCTTTGGATAGTTCTAGCACTGAGTGCCGTTCATCAGCTAGCAATAGAGCCTTTTGAATCTTTACGAAAATACCCTCCCCATCATCGTAAACTGCAATGCGCGTTGTTAATGAGGTTTTTTCTAGACGAACAACGATCTGCTTTCCGGATGAATGTTCAATTGCATTATTAAACATTTCAGTAAATCCGTAATGCCAAATATCAAGAACATTGTCAGGCAGCTTTCCTATCCGTGGCGCTATGTCGTCATTCCAAACTTGGTGTTCCTCCAAACGATCAGAAATGTCGTAAATGCGCTCCCATTCCTCCTGTGGGCATAGTAAGTAGTGTTTATTTCTGGTTGATCCTCGTTCAAGAAGTACTTTTTGCTCAATTAAGAGTCGTATATGCTTATTAACTGCTTGTCGAGTTATACCGAACGCACTGGCAGTCAGGTTGCCAACATCCTTTGGGTGGTGTTGGACGTTATCAAGGATAAACTCGCGAATCTCCTCGCCCCTTTTTCGTATACTTACCATTGTGTAAGCCCCCTCTTTTAGGTTATTAGAAACCTTGAACCCGCTCATTGTCAACTACGCATAAATTTTTGTCAACCAAACAATCCTAACGGTTGCCTCCAACGGACCCCACACCGCGCCGCGGGCTTATTTATAACTGAGGGTTCAGTTGTAGCGCGGCGGGGTCTGCTGAGGCTGCGAAATGAGTCTGCTTTTTGGTGGCTCACTCTCTTTTTAGGAGGGCCTCGCGTAAACGCCGCTCAACGATTCAACCCTTGCGCATAGCACGCGTAGAGGCATAAACGTTCAGACACCCTGTTTTTTTTACCCTCACCCCAACCCTCCCGAGGGGAGAGGGAGAAAAAGTAGTGGGGGTCTGAACGGTTACGTAGAGGCAGAAAAACGCAGTATGCGGTAAGTCAGTCCACTACCCAGCAGTTGCCGCTAGGTTGCGGTTTGTAGGATTAAAATAGGTAGCAGCCATCTCTTTTTGTTGCAACCGGCGTTAAATCACCCGGTCACTACCACCGTCCACCGGCAGCTGGGCGCCGGTAGTTCGCGAGAAGAGCGGGCCACACATCTCTGCGGCAAGGGCTGCGACATCACGCGCCCGCACTTCAACCTTAAGAAGGTTTCGCAGTTTATAGGCATCAACACTCATTCCGTAGTGTGTTGCCCGTGCGGTTAAGACATCCTCGGTCCAGATACCGGTATCAAATACCGCATCAGGGTGCAGTGAGTTGACGCGAATTTTATCTCCGGCCCACTCCAGCGCGGCAACCCGTGCCAGTTGATTAAGCGCGGCTTTTGAGGCGGAGTAGGCTGCCGCTCCAGGCCCGGGGGCCGGTACATTTTTAGAGCCGATAATCACCACCCTACCCCCTTCCGGAGCGAGCTTAAGCGCGGGATAACACTCGCGCAGCAGGGTTAGATTGGCATCAACATTCACCTGCATCACCCGCCGCCACAACGCATCGTCCAGTGCATCAATACGGCTACCGACCGGAAAGAGCCCCGCATTGACAATCAGCATATCCAGACCGCCAAAGGTGAGAATGGTCTGCTGCAGTGCCACGACGATTGCCTGGCTGTCGCTAATATCGCAGACCAGCCCAAGATAATCGGGACGCTGGTAGAGGCGGGTGACCTCGGGATTAATATCAAAACCGACCACCGAGGCGCCCCGTGCCAACAGCGCCTCCACCGTCGCCTTACCAATGCCCGAGGCGGCGCCGGTGACCAGTGCCACCTCCCCCTGAAACGGCAGTGAGCCCCGCCCTTTGCGTAACTTGGCCTGCTCAAGCTCCCAGTACTCCACGGCAAAAATGGCCTCTGACGGTAGTGCACGCCACCCTCCCAAACGCTCGGCACGCAAAATCATCGGTATCGTGTGGCGGTAGATATCCGCGACAATATCGCAATCACGTCGGCTGCGTCCGACACAGATCATGCCCCACTGCGGTGAGAGCAGTACCCGTGGCGCACTATCGAGCATAGTTAAACTGGCACCATCGGGATGACCGCTCGCACACTGCTTGAAATAGTGGCGATAGGCGGCACTATAGGCGGCGATATCACTCCCCAGCAGCGGTAGCTGCTTGGTGCGAATCACATGATCTGGGGTCGCAGGTCCCCGCTGTGAGATAGCGGCAATGCGCGGATGCATGGCAAAGGATCGCATCGCATCACTCGCATCGCAGGTTAATAACATCGGTACGCCACTCACCTCACTTATCTGCTGCCGCAGACGCGCAATGGTCAGCGGATTGCAGGCGGTGCGCTCGGCGACCTGAGGCAGATCGTCCGTCACCTCCCACGCCAACGCCTGTTGCAGATAATTTTCTGCGCGACTGACCAAATCTATCATCCGTTCGTAGGCGCTTTTGGCGGTCTCCCCAAAAGAGAAGATACCGTGATTCATCAAGACCATGCCGATGGTATTAGACGTCGCCTCGGCGGCAAAGCGCTCACCCACCAGACGCGCCAGTTCAAAGCCGGGCATCACATAGGGGATAACAATCACCGCATCACCATAGACCTCACGCACCTTCGCTGCACCATCCGAGGTATTGGTTAAGGTGACCACCGCGTCAGCATGGGTATGATCAACAAAGGTAAAGGGGAGTACCGCATGCAGTATCGCCTCAACAGAAGCGGTGGGTGCGGCGGCGCGGGTCTGGAGAGTCTTCAATTGATTAACCATCTCCAGATCGGGCAGCTGCTCAAGCGTTGCCAACCGCATCAGTGGCTCTAGCCGTAACGGGGTAAACCCCGCCGCTGCAATGGTGGCGAGATCCCACCCAGAACCCTTCACATAAAGGATCTGCTGAGTTTCACCAAAAAGGTCAGATTCACTCACCTTAACCGAGGTATTCCCCCCCCCGTGTAACACCAAATCAGCATCGCGCCCCAACAGTTGTGAACTATAGACCCGCAGCGCCAAAGCATCCTGACACTGGGCAGCCTCTGCATCACTCCAACGACTTTTCATGACAGCTCCTCTTTAATTGTTAATGAAGGCAGGGGGTAATAGCCCTTATAGTGGGCGCATCTTAACGTAACTGTTCAGACGCCCTGCTTTTTTACCCTCACCCCAACCCTCTCCCGAGGGGAGAGGGGGCAAAAGTGGTGGGGGTCTGAATGGTTACATCTTAACAGCAACCGCAAGCCACCACATCAGGCATCAGCGCCACTGCAGATCGGCCGCACGCTGCCGACCTTCTCTCCCCCGAAAAGACGACAGATGAGTTCTGCCGCAACCTCGGCTCCGTTGGCGCTAACTGCTGCTCTGCGTGGCTGCGCCCAGAGCTGCTGCAGCGCCTCGGCCAGATCACCTTGCACTAACTGTGTGGCACTAATCGTCACCACATTCGCCTTTTGCGCTATCCACGCTTCGAGAACGGGCGCTTCCGGCCAATCCTCACGTTTTAGGTTTAATAGCGGTGTCGCGTGTGCCGCCGCTTCGGCAAAGGTGCCATAGCCGCTTTTCGAGATAATCGCATCCACCGATGCCAGCAGATCCGCAAAGGTGAGATCGGCCAGCGGTAGCGCCTGCAACAACTGATCAAAAGGAGTGATATGCGCTGTTGCCAGTTGCCAGTCTGCCGGAACTATCCAGCGCACGCCATTAATGGTCGGCCACTGCTCAACCGGAAGACGTGTCGCAATACCCCCCAGCGCGACCAGAACCCAGCGCTCGTTATCTGGTAATTGCAGCGCGTTTGCCAACTCACGACGCAGCTGACGACCGCGACGGGCAAGCGGTGGTATCGGATAACGATTAGGCAGATCGGCCATCGCCATTCCTGGCTCGGGAACAAGAAAGAGTGCGGCGCTGCGGTAGGCTTTACGCATCGTCTCCAGATACGCCGCTGCTTCGTCATAATCGCCGCAATAGGCGGCAAAAATATCGGCCCAGTTTAATGAGCAGATCGCCACCGCAGGAATACCCACCTCAGCGGCAGCCGCTAACGTCAAATAGGGGATATCTGCCAGCACCCAATCGGGAGCAATTTCGCGCAACAGCTGACACTCATCCCGCAACCGTTGTGGCCACTGCAGATGGAGCTGGCGATAGGCGGCAAGACTCTCGGCTACCCGTACCGTCACCGCACTATCCATCACCATGCCGATATCCGCAGAGCGGGCAAGATGGTCAAAAGGTAAGCGGATATGTTGCTGTAGCACTGCAAGAGGGAGTCCTGACTGCACGGTCAGACGCAACGCAAGACGTCGGCCCAAGGCAGTTAACAGTGGTGCCACCTGCGCCAAATGGCCATAGCCATGATCCGAAATCGCAACCAAGAGATGCATCATAAGCGTGTAATAAAAGAGTGAATATTAACCTGACGCGCCTGCCGATGATATACCCGTCATCCTTGAAAACGGTGGTTCGTTGGCTGCAGTCGCTCACCCCAATCACTTAGGTTTACTAAGCTCATGGGGATTCGCGACTTTGCCGCCTTCCATCATTTCCAATGATTTTGGGTAT
>JADGBN010000125.1 GCA_015231435.1 Gammaproteobacteria bacterium | reverse complement strand
GGTTACCGAGAACTACTTGGTTACGGGCAGTTTGTGCCATTTCGATATTGACATAGAGGGCCGTGTAACGCCCCTCTCGGTTTAGCGTTTCAGCCATCGCTGCAAGGGCGGTGGTTTTGCCGGTTTGCCGTGGTGCGTGCAGAAGAAAGTAGCGCTTTTGCGCAATGAGGGTATAAATCTCATCCCAGTCGATGCGAGTCAGCGGGTTAAGGGTGTAGTGATCCGCCGCAATTTGCGGCCCGGCGGTGTTAAAGAACTTTTCCGTTAAGAACATCAGTCACCCTTTTGCAAAGCGTGGTGGGTAATAAAAAATTAAAATCACTGTCCGCCACGAACTAACCGCACGCCATAGCCGTTATCACGGTTGCCGCTGTCGGAGTAGCCATAGTTGAAATAGACAAACCATGCGTCGTTACTGCCGTCGGCATAGGCCGAAGCCGACCAAACATAGGACGCAGGCGTATCGGGAAAGGCCTGCAAATTAATCGTCGGCTTTTGGTGGTCGCCATTACAGCCATTTTGCTTATCCTTCACCCCGACAAAGGGGTAGAAATCAGGGCTGCCACTGGAGCAGTAAACCAGACTATTCAGCTCTTTTATTGTCGGCAGACGCCAATCTTGATAACCGGCAAAGTTAGCGGTCAGTTTAACGGCATCATCCCACTTATACTTTTTCGCATTCCCTTCGCAGCCACTACCACTCCACGATTGCCCCACCATGCAGCGCATCCACTGTAAACCGGTTTTAATATCGGTCAGCGTCCCATCGCCAAGGTCACGATAACGGTTGGAAAACGATTGACTTCGTTGCCGTTCCTGCTCCCGTGCTAACGGGTCATTCGGATAATCCATCAGCTTAAGCAGCGGGATTGGTTCCTTTTCGGGCGCATCTGCCGCTGACCAGCGCAGTCTCTGCAGATCTTGCGGATTAGGCGGTTGCGTAGATTTAATGTTGCCGTTGCAGGCGGTTAGCAGTAACCCAGCAACTATAAGAAGCAGCAGTTTCATGACAATTTAACGCAGCAGAGCAACGCCTCACCCTGCGCCACCTGCGGTAAAAACCCGAGCCAGTAGCATCTACCGCGAAGGTTCATCGCTTCCCTATTTTTTAACATTTAATCGCCTCCTCGCTCTGCGCTTTAATAGCTCGCCACCACTGCCCGCTGCCCCTTCACCTCCGGCGTCTGTTCGCTGTTGTGCAGCAGCAGGGCGCTTTGGTTAACTTCGCGCTTAAGGTAGCGCTGCAATTCGTCGCGGCTGATCTGTCTGTCGCCGTTACTGTCGGCGTCACCCGATAACCCACGCAGCAGGTGGTAAGTAAACAGACTATGCCCCCGCTCGCTATCCATCCAGGCGATCTGCTGACTGCTGCTGGCGGTCATGAGGGTGATCTTTGCTGGCAGTTGCGCAACATCCGGGGGAGTGAAGATCGGCTTACCCGCCAGCAGCGCCCTACCCCCCTTGTCCGTGCCACTGTAACAGGCATCGAGAATCACCGTAACCTGTTCAACATCGAGTTTAGCGAGTTGACTGAGCAGATGAGTGCGGGAGTAACCGGTATCTTTGGCAATTTGCGGACTCGAGTCGGAGGGGAGTAGCATCGCATCGTTATCGGCCGTCATGCCGTGACCCGAGAAGTAGAGCAGCACCTTGGTGGCGCCGGTTGCCTGCAGGCGGCTGGGGAGAATGCTGTTCAGGGTGCCGCTCATCTGTCCCAGCGTCGGATTCTCTTGATAGATGATCTGGCTGGTTGGCAGACCCAGGGTGGTTTCGACGTACTGTTTTACCGCATGGGCATCATTAAGGGCGTAGGGTACGGCGGGAATCCCTTTGCCATATTCACGGCTGGCAAAGATCACCGCGATTGTGTCGCGTTGCGGATTGACGGCGGCGGGAAACTGCCACGCTGTTTTCATCTGCAACCCTTCGTAGAGCGAGGTGTCGCCACCCATCTGCGCTAGCTGTTCGCTAATTCGCCGGTTCTCCTGCTCGAGGCGTTGGCGTTCGGCAGCGAGTTGCTGCTGGTAGATCGCCTGCTGCTGCTGTCGTTGCAGCTCTGCCTGCTGCTGTTGCAGTTTCGCCAGTTGCGGATCGTTCTCCATCTTTAAGGCATCGTTAAAGTAGCTGCTGTCGCTCTCCGCTGGCAGCGAGGCGATGGCATTAACTGGCGCAAGGCTTTGCTGCAGGGGGGCGCTCTCCTGAAGTTTTACGCTAACCGCAGCTAACTCGCGGGTGGTGTTGCCATCGCTTGGCAGGGCGGCATAACGCTGCTGCTGAAAGGGGAGTTCAATACCGGTAAGGGTGAGGCGATCGGCGTTAATGGCAAAGTTGACGACAGGTTCGATGCCACCACTCAGTGCCGCCGCCTTAAAGTCACGCGCCACCGCCAGTGGCAGTTGAATGGTTAAGGGCTGCTGCCAGTTGGCACGGCTACTCACCAGCGTCGCTGTCAAGATCTGCCGATCGGCATCATAGGCGCTAATATCGATTAACCGTGGCGCTCCCATCACCGCATGAAGTGCCTGTGCCAAGGCACGCTGGCGCTGCTGCGGCATTTCGGCGCGGCGCTGCTGCTGAGCCTGCGCAACGGATCGATTATGTTCAGCAATCGCGCGGTTATAGGCGGTGACTGCGTTATCGTACTGCTGTTGCAACTGTTGGCGGTTGCTTTCGCGCTCACGCTGCGCCTGTTGCACCCGCTGTTGAAACTGTGTTGTGGTTTCAAACTCCCCCTTCACCAGCTCGGGTAGTGGCGGCATTGTCGACAACTGGGGCGGCTGATGGTTAAAGGCAGGCTGCGGGTAGTTATCCAGCCAGTGCTGCAGCAGCTGCTCGGCTTGATGGGCGATGCGGTTAAAGGGTTGCTCATTAGAGTGCTGCAACTCTTTAAGGGGAGCAAAATCGGGAAACTGTTGCAACGCCTGCTGTAGTGCCGCTTGCGCCGCACTCACTTCGCCCCGGTTCAATTGCTCAATAATCGCATTGGTCACCGCCACGGGGCTGGCGGGGCAGCTGTTTGCCTGCTGTTGCCAGTTGCCATTATCAGAGAAACCGACGGTGAGTTCACAGGCAGCCTGAGCGGTGGTAAAGGCAAACGCCAGTAGCAGGAGGGGCGGAAGACGATACATTATTCTCTCTCTTGGCGGTTTATCAGAATGAAGGTGGGTGCAGATAATCGCACTATTCGTCACCAATAACAATAAATGGTAACGACTGTAGCGTTAGCTGTTCCAGATTAAGAGCGCTCAGTAGCTGGTCAAACTCTGCCGCGCTCAGACTCTGTTCAGCGCTACGGCTGGCACTGCTGCCCAGCGCCCCGGCGTCACTCACCAGAAACTCCGGCCGCCTTGAGGCAATAATTAACACGCTTTCCAGTGATTCACGCTGTCCCGGCAGCGGGGCGCTGGCAATCACCGGCGATAACCACGGTTGACCAGCGGCAATCGTCATTGCCCCCGGCGGCGCTGCCGTCGCCCAGAGGCGGTTAAAGCGCAGTTGCCCAGTGGTATCGTTAAACTGGGCATAGACGCCGATATAGAGCGTTTCAGCGCTCGCTATCCGCAAGCAGAAGCGCTCGCCGCTGCGCAGTTGCAACAGCGGGGTGGCAGCTGAAATCGTCTCTCCCTGGCACTGTCGGGCATCCGCTGGCAGGCGTTCGAGGCTTGCCTGTAGCGCCGGGCCACTCTCGCCATAGCGCACCACTTCGCCACGACAAATCGCTGTCACCTGCAGCGGTTGGCTGCTATTGCGGTATTCGCACTCACCATTCACCACCCGCGCGCCGAGATGATGAATTCGGCGAAAATGCGTCGGATGACCGTTAAGCACCACCAGCTCATCGTAAACTTTTACCCCCGCACCCTGGGCGATGATCTCGCTATAGGCATCTTCACGAGCACGGATCTTTGCCGCCTCAGGGGTGATGTTAATCACCGCAACCGTCGCCTCGGCATGGTAGCGCTGCGACTCGGCAGCAACGCCGTTAAGTGATAACAGCGCAACCGTGATGAACAGGGTGAGTCTGTTGATAATCAGCTGTCGCCATAAGAGGAAATAGTGAGTCTGTATCACCTAACAGCCCCAGCGGTGAATGGTTGTAGCGCCGTCCGGTGGTAGGTACCAGAGCTTCTCTTCCCAGCTGATTTGTGGCCCAGCGGTGTTAAAGAACTTTTCAGTTGAACGCATCGATGTTTTCTTAAGGTTGGGTAAGTTACCTACAGAATAGCAGAATGGTCGTCATACATGAGCGCTGTTCGCTACGGTTAATGACAAATACTATTGGGCGTATCCCAGCGACCTGAAGTGAGCCGCTGCCCCTTAATCCCGTGCATCATGGTGTAGGTCCAGCAGGTCTGCAGGCAGTTACATTTCGGGTCTTCAGCTGCTATTAGTACCCGTTGGTAAAGACTATCTCCGTTTGCCTTAAACCCTTCGAGGCGATCAATCGGGGGTAAATCATTCACCGGATTTGCAAAGGTGATAAGCTCACCATAAATTAGATCCCAATCGCCCTGGGGGCGGTTCCAGATCGTCTCATGCCAATCCACAACTTTTTGAGTGCGAAGATCTGCCAGCAGATCAGTCGTACCGTAAGCCAAGATACGATCCTGCGGTAACTCCATTGCCGGGTAGCCAACGGGTAGATGATAGATTCTCCCCCAAGTGACTGCTGGGGTAATCGTAATCGCACTACGGCAATAAAGTTCATGATTGCCGTAACCCCGTTTCAGGGTACCGTAAACAAAAAGCCGCAGCGCTGTTTCATCAACTAAGATCTGCTCACTCATAGAGATTGCCTCATGACCATTCGTAAAAATTAGCACGCAAGGGATCTGACAACGCTACAATAGGCGGGGATCACCCGTTAGTGAAGAGTTGGCATCAACAACCTCCGACTGAATAACGTACTGCATCATGCAACCATTGTAACCAACCCTGACGCTTTGGCAATAAATGCAACTACGCAATATTTTTACCAGCCCGAATTACTACGCCGTGTGCGAAAGTGATCGCAGTGAAAACTGGGTGATCTTTGTTGTTGTCGGTGGTATCGCGATGTATGAAGTGATCGTTGAGCTCACTGCAGATGAAGTTTCAACGTTTAATCGCGATGGACACCTTGACGACTTAGCGCGCCAAATTGCCAAAAATGCCGATGCGTTTGCTCCACGTACACTTAAACCGATTGATTCTAAAGATAAAATTACTTTTGTTACTCATTTATCACCGACCTAGTATCACGCCTCTCTATGCCCTCAATATCAGCGGTTCTGATTATTAAAAATGAAGCGGATAATCTGCACGACTGCCTGAAACAGCTTCAGTGGGTTGATGAGATTATTGTGGTTGACTCCGGCAGCAGTGATGAAAGCCTGCATATTGCCCGCTCCTTTGACGCTAAAATCTTCTCCCATTCTGACTGGCAAGGTTATGGCAGACAGCGTCAGATTGCCCAGGATCACGCCTGCAGTGAGTGGATATTGATGATCGATGCAGATGAACGTGTCACTGATGATCTGCAAAAAGAGATTATGAACGTGATCCGCCACCAGCCTTTAGCCGCTTATGCCATTCCCCGCCTATCCTGGGTCTTCGGCCGTTTTATCCGTCACGGTGGCTGGTATCCGGACTATGTTATCCGCCTCTATCCCAAGGCGCTGGCCGCTTATAACAGTGCGTTAGTTCATGAAAAGGTTATCTTTAACCACGATCTTCCAGTACATAAACTGGACGCCAACCTGCTGCACTACACCTACCGTGATTTGCAGCACTACCTTGTAAAATCAGCGTTTTACGCCTCACAGTGGGCAGAGGCAAAAGCGCAACAGGGGAAAACCGCTTCGCTAACAGAAGCGTTTTTTCACGCACTCTTCTGTTTTTTGCGAATGTATCTGCTGCGACGCGGCTTTTTGGATGGTTCCCAAGGTCTCTTGTTGGCAACCCTGTCGGCACACTCCACCTTTGTTAAATATGCCGATCTCTGGATTCGCCATGCCACTTCACCGCACAAATCGTGAAACCTAAGCGGCAATTTTCAGGAACTGTAAAGTGACCATTCACACACCACGCAGCACGCAGCTTCTCTGGAGTTGGGCAAGAGATCTCCACCTTATCCTCTTTTTTATCCTCTTTTTACAACTCTTTCGCCTGCTGCTGATTACCACCTTCAGCGCTCAGGCAGCAGCCATCACGGCGGGCGATCTGGGACGGGTGTTATTAACCGGATTACGCTTTGATATCTCCACCGCTACACTCTGGGCGCTGCTCCCCATTCTTGGCGGCTTTTACCTACTGGTGCAACCCCAAAGCCGAATAAACGAAACTTTGCGTCGCTTTTCCGGCAGACTCTTTTTGCTAATCTCCATCCCTCTCGCCGCTGCCGATCTTATCTATTTTGATGAGTATGGCGATCAGTTTGATAACCGCATTTTCGGCATTATTCACGACGATACCACTGCCATTTTGATCACCCTCTGGAAAAGTTACCACCCCGTACTATCTCTTGTTTTCACCCTGCTGCTCATTGCCCTTGGCTGGCGACTCTGTCACTGGTGGTTAGCATGGCAATGGACACCATTAAGCCAGTGGCTGCGGCAACGCTCAACGGTCACGGCATCACTTTTGGCCACAGGACTCTTTATCTTTTTTGTTGCACTGCTGCGAGGTGGCACCTTATGGGGTGAACCGATCCGCTTAAAACACGCTTTTGTCGCCCAGGAGATGTTACTTAATCGCAGCGTACTTAATCCCCATAGTGCTTTACGCTACACCATTGCTGCGCGCCTCTCCCTTGAGTCGTCCACTTCACTGGAAACCTTCTGGCCAGAGGGTGATCTCACGACCGCGCTAAATGAGGTACGAAAACAGCGCGCGCTGCCCCCCATCACTAGCCATAACCTCGAACAGGGTCTGCAGGTTGTCGCCCATGGGCCAAAATGGCAGAGGGCGCGACACATTTTTCTGATTCTAATTGAGAGCCACAGCGGCTGGACAGTGATGCCACGTTACCGATCCCTGCAATTTTCACCCGGCTTAAGCGAACTTGCTGACAAGGGCATCTATTTTGCAAATTTTCTCCCCGCCAGCAGCGGAACGGTGGGCGCGCTCAATACCCTAATCACCGGTCTTCCGGAAACTGAACTCAACCTCAACTACGAACCGACCGCGCTTAAGCCCTTTGCCAGCTCGTTGGCGCAGCTGTTACATCAGGAGGGGATGCGCACACGCTTTTTTTATGGTGGCTTTCTCAGTTGGCAACGTCTTGACCGCTTTGCGCAAAATCAGGGTTTTGATGAGATCTATGGCGGCGGTCAGATGGCGGTGGCACAGGAGACCAACGAGTGGGGGGTACGCGACAGACAACTGTTCGACTTTATTCTTAGTAAACTCGACGATAACCAACCGAGCTTTAACTTTATCCTCACCACAACCAATCACCCCCCCTATGATCTTAATCTGACAGCGGCTGGTTTTCCGTTTACA
>JADGBN010000124.1 GCA_015231435.1 Gammaproteobacteria bacterium | reverse complement strand
TGCAGATCGCGGTTGGTGATGGGGGTCTCTGTTTGCAGCAGCGTTACAATTTGCCCCTTGGGCAGATGAAGCTGCCACGACGCTGGCAAGTCGGGCAGGTGGTGAGTAACGCTCACCATTTCGCCAAGCGGCAGGGTGAGTTTTTGCTTTTTGTTAGCTTGCGGCCACAGTTGGTTAAAGTGGGGAAGCGTTGTTTTTGGCGGCGCTTGTTTGAAGCCACTGTGGGTTAGCTGCGCGGTAATGATCGGCTGACAGGCGCGATAGGTCTGCCGTTTGATGATTTCGACCATATCTTCGCGGGGATTGACGAGTTCACACTCTCCCCCGCTCGCTTCCGCCAGCGCCCGCACTAGGGATTCGCTCACCGCACTACCGATGCCAATGGTGTAGATTTGCGCCGGTTCTCTTTTTAGCTGCTTTAGCAGACTCTCTTCTTTCCAGACCGCCCCGTCGGTTAGTAGCACAATGCGGGAGGATTGGCGCTGTTGTTGCTGAAATATAAGGTTCAGGGCTGACTGCAAATCTGTACCGCCAAGATTGGCGTCTAGTTCATCAACCCAGGCGATTGCCGCCTTACGCCACGCGGCGGAGACCTGCAACGGCTGTTGCGAAAAGTGGCGAGTGCTACTGCCAAAGGCGAGCATATTGACGGGCTGTTGCTCGGGCAGTTGCTCAATAATTTGTCTTAGTGCGGTTTTTGCGACGGCGATGGAGTCGCCCGCCATTGATCCGGAGCAGTCCACCACCAGCCAGAGCGTTGCATCTATGCCTGTTGGTTCTGGATGCTGTTCGGGACTCTCTGCGGGGATCTGCCAACGCATGATCTGAAAGTAGCCATAATCATCGTCAGTGACCGCTATCAGGTGGTTTTGCGGAGGCTGTTGGGCTGTAAATGTAAAGATAATATCACGGTCAGGCTCTGCGCCTTCGGCAAAGGTGTAGCCCTGCACTTCCGTCCGTAGTGGATGGGAAGGGCTCTGCCACTCCCCCGCCACCAAGCCGCTAGCAGAATCGATGATCAGCCGGCACTGTAACGGAATAGTCGCATTTAGCGCGATATCGGGTATGAACTCGTCACTGAGTGGCGACTTGCCATATTTGGGAGCAATGGTGGTTGGGATGTAGAGTCGCAGTTGTCGTCCCTGCCAGCGATTCCAGTGGTTCCAGCGATAATTCAGGGTGAGCTTTTCACCAGCCGCGAGATTACCCAGCGAGAGTCCCCAGAGCCCATCTTTAAGCTGCTGTAGATGAATCGCACTGTTGCCTTCACTCATCGCATTTTCGTACTCTTCCTCTGCCCGCTCTTTTCCCTTAACGCTGGCGACTAACTGCTGTTCACCAATCTGCCCGGTGAGCTCAAGCAGAATAGCATTGCGCGGCAGGGGCAGGGTGTAGTGAATTTCAACCGCCTGATCGCTGCTGTTAAACCAGGTTTGCTGAGTAACCACGCTGTAGTACTCATCGCTTACCGTCACCTCCAGCATGAGTTGTTGCAGCGGTAGATCGACATTAAGTCCGGGTTCAATCATGATTTTTCTCCTGTTGGGCTAACCACTGCTGAATGGTCTGATTAAGTTGACGAAGCTGTTGGGGCGTGAGTTGCGCCATCTCGGGCTGGATATGGAGCTCGATGCCGCTGGCAAGGGTAATCCGGCTCCAGATTTTTATCGTGCCAGGCTCGTCGCGGGGGAGTAGTTGTTCTGGGCTGTCGCCCTGTTGCAGTAACCGCTTTATCGCCTCAAGGTTCAGCCCCGACTGCTGCCACTTTTGTATGGTGAGCAGCTGCTCCAGCTGTTTTGCGCCATATTTTGCCCCGCGTCCACGAACCCCCGGGGCGTCAACCAGACCTTGGGTAATATAAAAGCGAATTGTGCGCGGTGACATCTCCACCAACTTGCACAGCTCTGCCATTGAAAAACTGTTATCTCTCTCCATGAGCACTAATATAACACGCTTACTGTCGTTTACAACTGTCATTTAAAAATATTTAACGACAGGCTGCCCTCCCTTACCACTTCACTAACCGAGTTCGCGTATTGACAACAGCTACACGTCGCGCCATCATTCACGTATCTGTTGTGTATGCGCGAATAGGAGAAGCCAATGCGTGACGCCGCCATCAATCTGCGGGCCCTGCCCGAACAGCGTGACCTGATCGACCACGCTGCGAGTCTGCTCGGCAAAAACCGTTCGGACTTTATGCTCGAAGCGGCCTGCGACCGCGCTCAGGCCGTGGTACTGGATCAGCTCTTTTTCAGTTTGGACGATGACAAATTCAAGCAGTTCACGGCCATGCTCGAAGCACCTCCCGCCCCCAACCCCGGGCTTGAACGCCTCATGGCCGTCAAGGCACCTTGGAACACTGACTTGACATGAGCTTGCAACTGAGTGCACCGCTGCCACTCGCCACCACCCACATCTTGGACAAATTCGTTTGCGGGGAAGCCAGTCTCGATGAATGGCTCAAGCACCGAGCACAGATCAACCAGTTGAGCGGCGCGAGCCGCACCTTTGTCATCACTGATCGGGATGGTCGTGTCTATGGCTACTACGCGATGGCGGCGGGCGCTGTCTCGCGCCAAGCCGCCACAAGCGCCGTACGCCGCAATATGCCTAACCCGATTCCGGTGATGCTTCTCACCAGGCTGGCTGTCGATCACCGTGCCCAGGGTCTCAAGCTGGGCGGGGCGCTGTTACAGGACGCAGTGAACCGGGCGGTGATGGTTTCGCAGAACGCCGCTGTTCGGGCCCTGCTGGTGCACGCGCTGCATGACCGCGCCAAGGCGTTCTACGAGCACTACGGTTTTCAGGCATCACCACTCCATCCAATGACGCTGCTGCTGCGGCTGAATACGGTCAAACCATGAAGTCGAAATAAGGAGTCATCTGTATCAGTGGTCGTCTATCTTCTTATCTATTTTGTCAGCTCACTACTGCTGCTAATTCTGTTCAGCCCCGGCAGCGCGCTGTTGGTTGTCTGGTTTATCACCCTGCCACTGGTGCTGCTGCTATTAAAACTGGCGAACGGACTCAAGCAGCGACGTCAGGCGCGAAAGTGATTTTAGGCGATTCCCCGTACACGCTTAATCTGTTCGTAGGCGCTTTTAATCTCCTGGGTTTTTTCAGTGGCGAGACGCATCATCTCTTCCGGTAGCCCTTTGGAAACCAGTTTATCCGGATGGTTACGGCTCATCATCCGCCGATAGGCGCGTTTAACCTCATCGTCACTTGCGGTTGCACTGACATCAAGCAGACGATAGGCGGCAGCAATTCCGGCCTCACTATGAACATCCGCACGACGCTGACGCCCCTGTTGTCCGCCATAGCCGCTTTGGGAGCTGCTTTGACGAAACTGATAGGTCGCCTCAAAAATACGCTCGATCGCTTGAAACTCGCGCAGTGACAACCCCAAAAGTTCGGCAATACGAATAAGCAGCTGGCGTTCAGCAATCTTCATCTCACCATCGGCATAGGCTGCCAGGAGCTGCACTTCCAAAAACATTCGCCGTAAATTGACGCGCCGCTGACACTCGTTACGAAACTGAGTAACCACCGCCTCAAGCGGGAAGTTCGGCTGCTTGCCCTGATTAAAGAGGTTACGCGCCATCTGACGCTGCTCACTGGTGAGCTGCATCTGATCCATCACCTGTTGCGCAACCGCAATCTCATCATTGGTCACATGACCATCAGTCTTGGCAACACACCCCATCACTGAAAAAGTGGCGGTAAAAAAGGCGGACTGAATACGCTCAATCTCAACCTTATCTGCTTTTCCCGCTTTTGCCGAACCCCGACCCAACTCGCTAAAGTAGCTTAGCCCTTTATCAAATTTATGACCTAGGGCCGCGCCCAGCAAGGCGCCAAGCGGCCCTCCGAGCATCATGCCAAAAGCACCACCGACCACCTTCCCCCACCAACTCATAATGATGCCTCACCATTAACGTCTGTCATCAGGTGACTAAAAGGGGGTTGGCGGGAGATCGCCTCGGCAATACGTGCGAACAACGGCGTATAGCAAGAGAACGCCGGATCAGCGCTTAATGCGCTGGTTAAGTAGTTAAATGTTCTTGGTATATCATTAAGATAGCCGGGTTTTTTATCACGGATATTGAGTCTGGAGAAGATGCCTATCGCCTTCAGATGACGCTGCATACCCATTCGGGAGAACCACTGAAAAAAGGTGTGATCACTCACCTCAAGCAGCAGCCCCGCTGCACGAGCCTGGGTTAAATAGTCTGTTATCCAGCGCTGTTGTTGTGACAGCGGCCAGCTAATGTAACAGTCGCGCAGCAGCGAAACCAAATCGTAGGTGACTGGGCCGACCACCGCATCCTGAAAGTCAATCACTCCGGGATTGGGTGAAGTGACCATTAAGTTTCGTGAGTGATAATCGCGATGCACAACCACCTGCGGTTGCGCCAGCGCCGAGTCAATGAGTTGCTGATAGAGTGTCGCTAGTAATTCATGCTCTGCCACAGTGAGTGTCAGTTGCAACTGTTGCGCGATAAACCAGTCACTGAAAAGCGCCATTTCGCGTGCCAACAATGCGGCACTGTAGGGTGGTAATAGCGGCTCAACAACCTCTCTGCCACGTTGTTGCAGGGTGATTAGCGCGGTTATCGCCGCGCCATAGAGTTGTTCAGGAGTCTCGTCAGGCGTTTGCGGCTGCACCAAGGCGCTCAAGTAGTGTCGGCTACCCAAATCAGAGAGCAGCAGAAAACCCAACTGATGATCCTCGGCGAAGATTTGCGGTACATGCAGACCCATTTGCCAGAGCGCTCTGGCAATCATCAGAAACGGGGTTAACGGCTCCTGCTGTGGCGGTGCATCCATCACGATATAGGTCGAGCCGTCAGCGCAGGTGACTCGCCAGTAACTACGAAAACTGGCATCTGCCGAAGCAGGTGCCAGAGTGAAGTGAACATAACCGAGCGACCCCAGCCACTCGCTAATCGCTGTATGACGCGACAATTACTGTTTAATCACAATAGGTTATTAAATAAAATTCAAGTTTTTACTAAAAGCGAAAACTGACCTTGGCACCCACTGTTTTGGCATCGCCGGTGGTATCGTGCTCGAGTGCCATATTAAAGAGACCAAGGTTAAGGTTAATCCCGAAAAACTTTTTGTTCAGGGTGATATTCTCCTCCACCAAACCTGCCACATCCGGGGCACTATCGACCCAGACGCGACCAATACCGGCATAGGGGGTAAACATCGCAAACCCCTTGGAGATCCCCAACTCAACTGCACTGGTCGAAAAGCTGAGATCGTCGATACCGCTTAAATTACTCTGGCTGTAGCGCACCCCAACGGCAGGCATAGCGATATCACCCGCGATAAAGGCATAACGCACCTCCCAGGCAAAGAGAGAGATATCACTGGAGGGCACTTTGGCATAGGAGGCGGCAATATCAAAATCAAGCGGCAGCCCCTTATGCAGATGCAGACGCGGCACAGGAATATTGCTAATATCATCCCCGGTGACCTGTTGCCAAACCTCGGCATTTTCGACACTGGTCACGCCCATCTCGACACCGACATCAAAACCAAAGGTTCCCTGGGGCTCAATGGGTGCCAACGCCTTATAACTAAAGGCGGCGCCCATATCTTCGCTTAAAGCGAGAAAAGCCGCCTGACCCAGTCCGGCACCGCCCAGCGTCACATCGTTGCCGCCGGCTAACAGCGTAAGTGGTGCGCCTAAAAACAGAACTGCGGTTAACTGCTGCTGAATTTTCATTAAATAATCCTTAGTGCCTGAAGTGACGCATTTGCGTAAATACCATCGCCATACCATGTTCATTCGCAGCGGCTATCACCTCTGCATCACGCATCGAACCGCCGGGTTGAATCACCGCGATAATCCCCTTCTCCGCAGCGCTGTCTATGCCATCACGAAAGGGGAAGAAGGCATCAGAGGCCATCACTGAACCCTGCACCGCCAGACCCGCCTGCTCTGCCTTAATCGCTGCAATGCGGGCAGAGTTCACCCGACTCATCTGACCAGCACCCACACCGATAGTCTGGCAGTTTTTGCCATAGACAATCGCATTGGACTTCACAAATTTAGCGACCTTCCAAGTAAAGAGCAGATCACTTAACTCCTGTTCGCTGGGGGCACGCTGGGTGACAATCTTCAGTTCATCAGCACCCACCAGCGCCAGATCACGCTGCTGCACCAACAATCCACCATTCACCCTTTTAAAATCACGGGCAGGGAGCGGTGCGGCTGGCCAGTCGCCACTCACCAATAGACGTAGATTCTGCTTGCTGGCAATCACCGCTGCCGCCGCATCACTCACCTGCGGGGCAATAATCACCTCAACAAACTGCTGATCAACGATTGCCTGGGCGGTCTCGGCATCAAGCTCACGGTTAAAGGCGATGATGCCGCCAAAGGCTGACTCCGGATCAGTTGCATAGGCCCGCTGATAGGCCTCTACCAGCGTCGTTGCTGCCGCCACCCCACAGGGGTTGGCATGTTTAACAATCACACAGGTCGGCAACGTCTCGGCAAAACTCTTGACACACTCCAGCGCGGCATCGGTGTCGGCAATATTATTATAGGAGAGCTCTTTCCCCTGCAGCTGACGCGCTGTGGCGATGCTGCCAACCTCGGGGTAGCGCTCGACATAAAAAGCCGCCTGCTGGTGAGGATTCTCACCATAACGCAACGCCTGACGCAGGATAAACTGACTATTAAAGGTTCCCGGAAAGTCGCCACGCTGCGGCACCTCTGCCGCAACCAGCTGCGCGGCATCAATCGCCCCGAGATAGTTGGCAATGGCGCCATCATAGGCGGCGGTGTGTTCAAAACACTTCACCGCCAAAGCAAAGCGACAACGGTCACTCACCGCGCCCTGCCCCGCATCCATCTCATCAAGCACCCGCTGATAGTCCAGCGTATCGACGACTACCGTCACCGCTGCATGATTTTTTGCCGCCGCCCGCAGCATAGTCGGGCCGCCAATATCGATATTTTCAATCGCGTGTGCCAGCGTGCAGTGAGTGTTTGCCACCGTCTGCTCAAAGGGGTAGAGGTTCACCACCACCAAATCAATGGCGCCAATATCGTGCGACTGCATCACCCCCTCATCTTCTCCGCGACGCCCAAGAATGCCGCCATGAATTTTCGGATGTAGCGTTTTCAGACGCCCGTCCATCATCTCGGGAAAACCGGTATAGTCTGAGACCTCTACGACCTTTATACCGTTCTCAGCAAGCGTGCGTGCGGTGCCGCCGGTAGAGAGGATCTCCACCCCACGCTGTTGCAGTGCGGCCGCAAATTCGATAATGCCACTCTTATCAGAGACACTAATAAGCGCCCGTTTAATCGGGTTTGGCAATGGTTGGTTTTGACTCATGGATAACTTCTCAGGTTAATAAACAGGATAATATACCCGTCATCCTTGAAAACGGTGGTTCGTTGCACCAAAGGCAGGCTGCGCACGCTGCAGTCGCTCACCCCAATCACTTAGTTAATCTAAGCTCATGGGGATTCGCGACTTTGCCG
>JADGBN010000123.1:3846-7560 GCA_015231435.1 Gammaproteobacteria bacterium | reverse complement strand
CTGATGTGTGCACCGCCTGACGAGAACTTGAATCCGAATGCTTCTAGTGCGGATGAAATGGCGGGAAAGCCTAGGGTAAAAAGGTTACTGGCGAACACTGGGGTGGCCTTGTGACGAATACATAATAGTTTCGATGCTTTCCTTAGGCTTATTAATGTTTATGTGGCGCTGTTTTTTTATGCTCGGTATTTGCGAACGACATCAATATATTCCTATTTCCGATACCTGCTTGACTGCAATAGTCACGAATCATCACCTCTACCATTTGTAATGGTTTGCTGCTTATGAGCGGCAACGGTATATGCTGCCTCTTTGAGTTCGGGTTCAATACGAAGCGTCTGCGTGGTGGTATGGCGGAAACCACGGTTTCCCTTCTTGATAGGGTGCCTCGTAAGGGAATGCCGTAATGTACAGTAAGATCCTGCATAATTCTAATGAATTAATGGTGAATTATCCAATATGGCGAAAGTGTGGGGTTTTGTGGCTGCTGTTATTGCCTATAGAGCATTGATTTAAATCAGGATTAACTTACACACCCAAAAAACTCTATGTTTAAAGGGATACCGATAAATTTAACCGGCGTCGCTATCCCAGATTTTTTACATCGACCGAGACACTTAATGTATTTTCGCCACCGCCAAAGGCGACCCCTTTAAGAGGGGTGACATCATCGAAATCTCTGCCCCAGGCGACGGTGATGTGGCGTTCCTTCGGCATTTGATTGTTGGTGGGGTCAAAATCAATCCAGCCGACGGCAGGGAAATAGGTGGAAAACCAGGCGTGGGAGGCGTCTGCCCCTACTAGTCGCTCTTTTCCGGGCTGTGGCAGTGTTTCAATATAACCACTGACATAGCGTGCTGCGATGCCTTGTGAACGCAGGCAGGCAATGGCGAGATGGGCAAAATCTTGACAGACGCCACGGCGGTGTTCAAGTACCTCGGAGATTGGGGTGGCGATATTGGAGAACTCCGGATCATAGGTAAAGTCAGCAAAGATACGTTGCATTAATTCGCTGACTGCCGCCATCAATTTTCTGCCCGGTGGAAATGACTCTTTTGCATAGGCGGCCACTTCTGGGTTGACGACAATCATCGGTGAGTCGAGGGTGTATTGCAGGATATTCAACATTTCCGACGAACGTTCGCTACGTAATCGTTGCGCGACGACCTCCCATGCCAGGTCATTTTTGTTATCAAATGGCGTGGTTTGCGGGGTGATGGTGACCTCACTGGTGGCGGTAATGGTCAATCTTTCATGCGCCTGCTGTACGGAAAAATAGGAGACTGTATTACCAAAGAAATCGTGACGTTGATGAAAATCTACGGCGACAGGATCGATGGTTATCGTGCTCTGCTGACAGCTTTGGTGGGGCAGATCTCTTGGTGTTAAGCGCGCCTCATTGTGGCACAAACCGACCAAGCCGCTATAGTGATACTCGGTAATGTGAACAATACGGTAGTTCATATCACCTCCTCACGGTTTTTTAAGGTTTGCATATTTGAACTTTGTACATGACTGAAATAGGTTTGGCTAAGGATGTCCGATAGTTTCCATAGTAAGTCAGCGGTATTCTCAAGCAAACTATCGAGATCTTTATAAACAGCTTCGCCCTTATGATTTCTGGCGAGTTCTGCCGAGTCAGCCAAACGGATGTTGGTATATGCTTTGAGAATGAGACGCTGCTCTTCACTAAGATGCCGTATATGGTGCTCGCGTGGCAGTGCGGCGATGTGTTGTTGCAGTTGATAGAGTTGGTAAGAGAGTGCCCGCGGATGTTTTTCATCCATTAATAACAGTTCGAGAACCGTCGGGAGTTGCATATAGGCACGATAGCGCCGACGAAATATCATTACACTTTCGGTCGTGGATAATACGACCTCAAATACCTGACTCTCAACCGCAGGATCATGTTGCGGTACCAGTGTTGAACGGATGAGGGCAATGGTGTTCAGCGCCCGTTCGATGCGACGGCCAATATCCAATAAGATCCAGCCGGATTCATGAACCATACTCTCCATGGTTAAACCACTGAAAGCAAGCAGATTGATGATGAGATTATCGAGCCTATCCTGGAGGGTATTAAAGCTGACTTTGCGCTCCATCACGGTCTGTCGCCAGTTACCCGGGATCTCGTCAATCAGACGCCAGGTATCCACTGACCAGCGATCCCGTACTGCAAAGGTAGCGTGGGCAAACGCCTGCAGGATAAAGGCGATACTTCCCACCCGATTGGGATCACGGGCGATGGTTAATAGCTCTTCACGCGGATTTTCCAGATCCTTCTCACTATTTTCCGCCGTAAATCCCGGATATGAAGCGGTAATATGGGTTAAGGCACGCAGCAGATAGTGTAAACAGCGGGCATCATTGGGGTCTTTGAACTCCCGTGATTCACGCAGCTTAATGAGGACACTGCGAAAGAGGCGGGCAGATCCTTCGGCGCGTTCAGCATAGCGGCCAACCCAAAACAGATTATCCGCGGCACGGCTGGGTAGGGTGCTACGAATCGGTTGTATGAGCTGATCTCGTCGCGGCTGTAACCACAAGCTGGTATAGCTTTGTGATTCTGAGGTCATCACCCAGGTATCTTTACTGACGCCGCCCACCTGATAGGAGATGGCGTAGGAGTCTTTTACCGGAGCAACCTGGGTTAACCCCCCCGGCATGATTGAGTATTGACCCTCCTTGGCAACAGCAAAAGAGCGAATAATTGCGTGACGCGGCTCTATTTTACCTTCGACAAGGGTGGGGGCGGTGGAGAAACCGACCTGTTGCTGTCCAACATAGAGGTGAGGTTTGGCGCAGATGCGATCTTGCAGTTCAGCGCGTCCTCTCGCGTCAAGGGAAGCACCAAACACGGTCTTAAACACGGCGGAGCGGTTAATATGTTTTATAACCAGTTTATCGAGGTTATTGAGGACAAAGTCGCGTTCGCGCTTCTGGCCGCACCACCAGGTGGCGACGGAGGGGAGTTTTAACTCTTCAGCCAAAAAATGTTTGGCTATTCGCGGCAGAAAAGCGAGGATTGCCGGATTCTCAAGCACACTGCTGCCGAGGGGGTTGGCGAGCGTCACATTACCCAGACGCACCGCTTCGAGAAGACCCGCTACGCCCAAGCGCGAGCCCGATCGCAGCTCCAGCGGATCGCAATAGGAGTCATCCACCCGCCGTAAGATGACATCGACCTGTTGCAGCCCCTCAAGTGCTTTTAACCAGACTTTGCCATCACGAACGGTGAGATCATCACCCTGCGCCAAGGTATAACCGAGATAGGATGAGAGATAGGCGTGCTCAAAATAGGTTTCATTCAGGGGACCCGGGGTGAGCAGTACCACATGGGGATCGTCAATATTGTGTGTGGCAAGGGATGCAAGACCAGAGCGAAAGTCGCTAAAAAACGCTGCGAGGCGACGCACCTGGAGATCGCCAAAAAGAGCGGGGAGTATTCTGGTGATAACGGTACGATTTTGCAGTGCATAGCCTGCACCCGATTGCGCCTGGGTGCGGTCATCCATCACCCACATTCGCCCATCAGGGCCACGCGCCAAATTGGCAGAGTGTAAAATAAGCTGTTTTGTTCCCGGCAAACTCAGGTTGACACATGAACGCATAAACCCGTTGTGTGCAAAAACCAGCTCAAACGGCAGCAAACCTTTTTTGATAAGCTCCTGAGGACCATAGATATCTGCCAGAATTAGATTTAGCAGCTCTGCC
>JADGBN010000123.1:0-3810 GCA_015231435.1 Gammaproteobacteria bacterium | reverse complement strand
ACTCATCGCTACTAATGAGTAACGGAACGGGATCTAGCTCCCAGGGGCGTGAGGTTTGGTTCGGATCATCATAGGCATTATAGGTTACCCCGGTTTCGCGGAGAATCCGCAGAGCCTCTTGGCGATGGCGTTCGAGACCGTCACTGCCGAGTTTATCCAGCTCATCCATTAGCTGTTTCCAGTGCGGCAGTGGCTCCCCTTGCATGGTGTGCATCTCGTCATAAGTGCCGAGTTTAGTGGCGTAAAATTGCACACCAAGTTCGTCTTGAAGCGGTTCAGCCATGTCGTGCCCCTACGGTTATGCTTAGATTTTTCGCGATAAGTCCCTCTCTATCTTGTCATGGTAACAAATAACCTAGGGCAGGGGGGGGCGTTGCCTGCCCTTAATGGTCTTTAGGGTTCTGGCGCTTTTTTGCGGTTATCGTTTAGAGTCTACGCCGCAGATCGATGGTATAGGGGAACTCCGCAGAAGGCTCTTCCGGCGCTAATGGCAGTGGCTGCGTGATTGCAGCGGCGGAACCTGTGCCGGTAAAAAATTGGCCAACCATTGCACTGGATGAGTTTGCTGTGGTCTGTATGACACCCCCCGGGTTGTGGCCGAAATCCCAAAAACGGGTAATGCGGCGTGATTCAGCCTCAAAGCCGTTAACGGGGAAGACCTCCGGGTTACGCCCTCCGGGATGGGATACATGATAACTGCAACCGCCGATGGTCTGGTTATTCCAGGTATCGACGATTCCGAAGACCAGTGGTGAGTGCGGCTTGATGGTGGGATGGAGCGCCGATGGTGGTTGCCAGGCACGGTAGCGAACCCCGACAATGTACTCGCCACGACGTCCGGTACTTCGTAGTGGCAGACGTCGCCCATTGCAGATCACCGCATGACGCGACTCCGTTAGTCCGGTAACTCGTAGCTGTAGCCGCTCAACAGAGGAGTCGACATAACGGGCCGTTCCCATGCTGGTCACCTCTTCACCCAGAACATGCCACGGTTCAATCGCAAAGCGCAGTTCAAGTTCCATGTTGTCAACCATCACGACCCCATAATGGGGAAAACGGAACTCAAAAAATGGATCAAGCCAGTCGAGTTGAAAGGGGTAGCCAGCATTGTTGAGATCCCTTACCACATCACGCATATCCTCTTTAACCGCGTGGGGCAGGAGGAAGCGGTCATGGAGCTCTGTCCCCCAGCGCACCAGATCATGCTTGTAGGGTTTTACCCAAAACCAGGCGATAAGGGTGCGCAGCAGTAACGCCTGCACCAGTGACATACGGGCATGCGGTGGCATATCGAAGGCGCGTAACTCGAGAATTCCGAGGCGACCTGCGGCGCTATCGGGCGAGTAGAGTTTATCGATACAAAACTCGGCACGATGGGTATTGCCGGTAATATCGACCAGTAAATTGCGCAGTAGCCGATCCACCAGCCAAGGTTCGGGAACCTCCCCCTCCGGCATTTGCTGAAAGGCGATCTCTAGCTCATAGAGGGCATCATCTCTTGCCTCATCGATACGCGGCGCCTGGCTGGTCGGGCCGACAAACAGCCCTGAAAAGAGGTAGGAGAGTCCAGGGTGGTGCTGCCAGTAGGTGATAAGACTGCGCAGCAGATCGGGACGCCGTAACAGCGGGCTATCCGTCGGTGTAGCAGCACCCATGGTAATGTGGTTGCCGCCTCCGGTACCGGTGTGGCGACCATCGAGCATAAACTTTTCAGTCCCGAGGCGGCATTCACGCGCGAGTTTATAGATGATTGTGGTGTTATCTACCAGCTCCTGCCAACTGTTGGCGGGGTGGATATTCACCTCAATGACGTCTGGATCGGGGGTCACCAGCATCCGTTCGATGCGATAGTCGCGCGGCGGTTCATAGCCTTCGATAACCACCGGTATGGCCAGATCTTCAGCAATCGCCTCAATCACCGCGATAAGATGGAGATAGTGTTCCATTGCCTTAATGGGAGGCATAAAGAGGTGTAAGCGACCGTCACGCACCTCAACACAGATCGCCGTATGCGGTACTTCGACCATTTTGATTGCGCCGCTCTCTTCAAGCGGATCTTGTTGCTGAAACGGTGATGCTGCTGCGTCATCTGACGCACTTTTACTGTAGCGGCGGGTAACTTCACCGTAGTAATCACCTAACTCTGGCAGTGGCTGAAAGAGACTCTGTTCATGTTCTGTTTGGCGTTCACGCTCTTCTGTTGCCACCCAGGGCAGGCTATCAAGCGGCAGACGCATGCCCATAGAGGAGTTACCGGGAATGAGATACATCTGTGGCTGGCGAAATTTCCACGGGCCGCTATACCAGCGTTGGCCTTCATCCTGCCACTTAAGCGGCAGCGCAAATCCTGCCGGTCTGTCGAGACCTTCATTAAGCAGTTTTGCCAAATGGCGGCGCTCAATGGGATCTTTTAGGTCTGCCTTCAGGGGATCAATGTTTTCAGGAATTTTCCCCTCCTTCCAGAGGTAGTAAAAAATATCCTCATAGGCGGGAACAATATGACGCGGATTGACCCCAAGTCGCGCGACCAACTGCTCGGTAAACTCCCGTGCCTGTTCGATGCTAACGCCATAGTTGTGATTAATATCCGCCAACAGGGCGCTGTTACGCCAGATAGGTTGGCCATCTTTGCGCCAGAAACAGGCATAGGCCCAACGTGGCATCGGTTCACCGGGATACCATTTACCCTGACCAAAGTGGAGCAGACCGCCGGTTGAAAAGGCCTCTTTGAATTTTTTAATGAGATTATGGGCCAGTTTGCGTTTGTGTTGACCATCGGCGTGGGTATTCCACTCCGGCCCCTCCATATCATCAATCGAGACAAAGGTCGGTTCACCCCCCATGGTGAGGCGAACATCCAGGGTAGTCAGGTCTTGGTCAACTCTTTTCCCTAAGGCGTCAATTAAATTCCACTGTTCATCGCGGTAAGGTTTGGTTACCCGGGGATCTTCATGAATACGCTTAACGATATTGGCAAATTCAAACTCTACTTTGCATTTGTCGGTGGCGCCGCTGACCGGGGCGGCACTCTCTGGGTTCGGCGTACAGGCGAGCGGGATATGACCCTCCCCGGCAAAGAGGCCGGAGGTGGGATCAAGTCCAATCCAGCCTGCCCCCGGGATATAGACCTCTGCCCAGGCGTGGAGATCGGTAAAGTCCGCTGCGGGACCAGAGGGGCCATCGAGTGACTTTTCATCACTGGCCAACTGAATGAGATAACCGGAGACAAAACGTGCCGCGAGGCCGAGGTGGCGCAAAATCTGCACCAGCAACCAAGCAGAGTCACGGCACGAGCCCAACGCCTTTTCGAGGGTGGTTTCACAACTCTGAATGCCGGGTTCAAGGCGAATAGAGTAGTTGATAACTTTGCTTAAACTGCGATTAAGATCAACCAAAAAATCTTCGGTACGTTTTTTGCCGCGCTCAATCCCCGCTAACCACTGCTGTAACAGTGGCCCCTCTTCAACAATTTCAAGATAGGGCACCAACTCCTTTGCAAGTTGTGTCTCATATTTAAAGGGGAACTGCTCGGCATACTTTTCGATAAAAAAATCAAAGGGGTTAATGACGGTCATATCAACAACCACCTCGACCTCAACCCGTAACTCCCGCGCCTTGGCGGGAAACATTACCCGCGCGAGATAGTTACCGAAGGGATCTTGTTGCCAGTTGAGGAAATGATCTTCCGGATAAATGCGTAGTGCATAGGATTTAATAGGGGTGCGTGAGTGGGGTGCAGGACGCAGACGAAAAACATGGGGCCCGATAGTGACAGGGCGATCAAATTTATAACAGGTGTTATGGTTTATG